>JAUZOY010000133.1 GCA_030706235.1 Bacteroidota bacterium
ACTAAAGCTTCCACAGGCAAGAGGTTTATTATTCCCATTGCAACTGCAATACCTCCGAAATAAACACCCATAAAATTCCATATACCTGACCATATAACAGCAACCTGCGGCTTCAAAGACTTTGTATAAATAACAGTCGCAACTGCATTAGCCGTATCATGAAATCCATTGATAAATTCAAAAAAACAAGCAATAAAAACAACAAGAATCAAAAGAATAAGCAACCCTGCATCTAATCCAAACATATCACAACTTTTAAGTTAATATTAAAATAATTTTAATTAATTAAAAACTTTTGCAAAAGTATGGCAGCAATATTGCAGTTAAGTTAATTATAAATTAATTTATTGTTAAATTTATGTTAAGCACAGCCAAATCAAATATTTCATTCTCAACAGCCGAAAATTAACATATAATTTTCTTATTCTCTGCATTTTGCTTTTTATATAGATTTTTTTCAACTCCCGTCTGTTAGTAAATAATTGATAAATAAATTAATTTATTTAGTTTTAATTTAACATTAATTTAATATCATTTTCTGTACTAACCTCTAATTTTAGAAAATTTTAATCTTATTATGAAATAATTCTAATTTAATGAAAATCAATAAGTGCAAAATTCTTCTAATTGATGACGAAACAGATACATTGGATTTTCTTAGTTATAATTTGAGAAAGGAAGGATTCTGTGTTTTTGTTGCAGACAATGGGGTCTCCGGGATAAAGATTGCAGAAAAAGAACTACCTGATTTAATACTTCTTGATATAATGATGAATGATATGGATGGGGTTGAAACCTGCAATAGACTTAGAAAAATACCAACGCTATACAAAACTATCATTGTTATATTGTCTGCAAGAAATTAGGATTATTCTCAAATTGCAGCTTACAATGGAGGTGCAGATGATTATATTGTAAAACCAATAAAACCCAACATTTTAATAATTAAAATAAAAGCTTTATTAACCAGGCAGTTTCGTATATATGAAAAACAAATGAATCCAAAAATTATTAATATTGGAGATATTACAATAGACAGGGAAAAATACATGATAATAATAAATAATGAGAATGTTTTTCTTCCTAAAAAAGAATTTGAAATACTTTGTTTATTATCGTCCAAACCAAATAATGTTTTTCAGAGAAAAGACATATATTATGAAATCTGGGGCAATGATTCTATGGTAAATGACAGGACTATTGATGTTCATATCAGCAAATTAAGAGATAAAATTGGAGATAAAAAAATCATTACCATTAAAGGTGTAGGATTTAAATATGAACCATAAAAATTAAAACCACTTTTTCTTAAAAGGAAAAATTTCATTTACTTTTCTTTCATATTCATTATACTCATCTCCAAATTTGTCCCTAAGATAATTATATTCTTTCTTTATATTTATTTTGAAAACAATATAAGCTATTAAAGAAGCTGTTAAAGATGGCCATGAATTCAATAAAAGAGCAATGGAAGGAATTATAAACAATATAAATGCAGAATAAATCGGATTTCTGCAATATGCAAATGTACCGGTTGTAATAAGTTTTCCTTTTTTAATTTCTTTAATAAATGTAATCTGGGTTCTTATAAAAAAGAGTATTCCAAAAGATAACAATAATATTCCTGCAGTTTTCAGTATATATTCAGGAATAAAGTTTATATTAAATATTGAAGGGTATTCTGATGATATATAAGTCATTAATATGAAGTAAGGAACAGTTGTAAATACAATTTTAGGTCCTATACCAAAGACGGTCATTATTTCTATAATTATTAATTTTTCAAACCTGCTGAACGACACATAAGATAAATACTAATAGCCTTGACAACCAAATCAGTTTTATCAAAAGCGTCTTCAATATCTTTTGCCATACTAAAGCAACCATGTCTACTCCATACAATAACATCATGATCTTTAACCTGTTCAGCAGTTTTCAAAGCTATTTCATAAGAACCCGGTTCTTCAAATCCTACATAACCAATACCATCAGGAAGAAACATATTTATCTCAGGATGAATACCTCTTATAAGATTATTTATGCTTTGTTCGTTATTAAAGTCATTGCAATTTGTCAATGCAATTATTTCTGAAGGATGAGAATGCATCACAGCCTTGAATTCAGGTTTATATTTAATTAAATTTTCATGAATTTCAAGATGAGTAGGTAATTCAGAAGTTGGGAAAAGGTCGATGTCTGCATCATCAAATCTTTGAATATGACAAGATTCTCCCTTACTGTCCATTTTTATCAGGCATGAATTACTATAAATATCCTTCCCAATATCCCTCATTCTTTTACCTCCGGCAGTTACAAACAATATAATATCTGAAAGCAGGGGATATGTCTTTTCAAAATGTATTTTCGGATGTTGGCTAATATCAGGTACCGGTAAAGAATTTTTAATTTCTGAAGTTATGTTTATAGAAATATTACCGGCATTCCTTTCACCCCATCCCTTTTGCCATATAAAACCTGCAATATCTTTAACAGCATCAAAAATATCCTGACTTTGTTTATTTATGTGAGGTAGTATCATAGGCTATGTTTTTTATTTTTGAGTATTAACTAATTTACCTTGTTCATCATAAAAATTCCAGGTTCCTGTTCTAACTCCGTCCTTAAATTCTCCTTCATATCTTTTATTTCCATTTTCATAATAAACAGTTCTTTTACCATCTGCTTTATCGTCTTTAAAATAACCTTCACTCCATACCTTCCCGTTTTGATACCAAACCGTCCATTTTCCATCTTTTATTGAATCATGTTTTATTTCTCCTTCAATATATTTTTTCTTACCGGGATAATAGCTGATTTCCTTGACAAGTTTTTTATCTGCCCCGCTACCTTCATAAATTTTAACCACTTTTGGAGAACCGTCAGGATATTTCTTTTCTACAACTTCATGTCTGTTACTACAAGAGAAGAAGGTTATTAATGCAATATATAAAAGTAAATATTTAATTTTCATTTCTAACTTCTTAAATTCAAAATTTATCCATTATTATTTTTTTTGTTTTTTGTATTCCTTATTTAGTCCTTCCAATATTTTATCTGTTATCTGAAGAGAATCATTTGCATATAGGACACCACTACCTTTTGAATGAGCAAGGATAAAATCATATCTTGTTTTCTTATTATATCTTTTAAGATAATTTACAATTGAATCCTGAAGCAAATCGTTCAGTTTGGTTTGTTCTCTTGCAAATTGAACAGACAAACTATCTTTAAGCTGATAAAGGCTTTGTTGTTTAAGCATAAGTTGTTGCTCAATAACTTTAGCCTGTTCAGGTTTAATTTGGCCGGTAGCTAATTTATTTTTATAAGCATTTACTTCATTTTCAAATGCCTTAACTTTATATTGGATATTTGCTTCAAGTTTATTTTTCTTTTCTTCAAGTTGTTGTTTGAGAGTTTTCACCATATCATATTTATTCCACAAAGAATCGGAATCTACATAAGCAATCCTGGATGGTTTTAAAGTCTTAGGAAGTACTTCATTTTTGTTTTTTGAAGTAAAATGTAATATATAAAGGACTATCACTGCAATTGCAATTATTACATTAAAAATCGTATTTGATCTGTTCATAAATTATGTATAAAATTATTATTAATATTTCAGTAAAAAAGGGGATGTTTAAAATATTAAATGTATTCACATCCCCTTTCTTGCTTTTTACTTTCAACTTTCAACTAAATTAGTTTCCCATTTCAGACATAAACCTGATTCTCATTAATCTTATTTCTTCTTCAGTATATTCATCTTCTCCAAGTTCGGCCAAAGCTACTTCAATTGAATCAGTATCAGCTGTTTTAAAATATTCATAGATTTCATTTTGATGATCTATGTCAATATGAGCATTGATAAAGTACTTAATGTCAACCTTTGTCCCTGAGGTAACAATACTTTCAATTTCATCAAGAAGTTCTTCAAATGGCAATCCTTTAGACATTGCAATATCATCGAGAGACACTTTTCTATCAATACTTTGGATGATGAATACTTTGAGACCGGATTTATTAACTACAGATTTAACGACCATATCCATCGGACGTTCAATCTCATTTTCCTCAACATATTCGGCAATAAGTTTTATGAATTCTTCACCATAACGAGCTGCTTTTCCTCCACCTACACCGGTAATCTGCTTAAGTTCATCAAGAGTCAGTGGGTATTGAATAGCCATATCTTCAAGAGAAGGATCCTGGAAAATAACAAATGGGGGAAGATTTTCCTTTTTTGCTATTTCTTTACGAAGATCTTTAAGCAAAGCAAACAGAACTTTATCTGTTGTACTTGTTTTATGTACGCCTGCAGCATCCATATAATCATCCTCAGAAATATTTTCGTAATCATGATCATGCGTTAGCATGATTGATTGAGGATGATCAAGGAAGTTAAATCCTTCGGGAGTTATTTTAAGTACACCATAATTTTCAATATCCTTATCCAGAAGTCTTGCTATTAAAGTCTGACGAATAACAGCATTCCAGAACTTTTCGTCATTCTCCATACCTTTTCCGAAAACATCAAGTTTATGATGTTTATACGATTTGATAGTACCTGTTGCTTTCCCCTGTAAAACGGCAATAATATGCTTTGCTTTAACAAGTTGTTTGCATGCAACAACGGTTTCAAGAAGCAGATAGACATAACTTTTACCTTCGAATTTGGATTTTGGATGAAGACAATTATCGCAACTTTCGCAATTTTCATTTTCATATACTTCACCAAAGTAATGCAAAAGTTGTTTTCTTCTGCAAACAGACGATTCAGCATATGCAACAGTTTCCATAAGCAGAAGCTTATTGATTTCCTGTTCAGCAATAGGTTTGCCTTTCTGAAACTTTTCAAGTTTAAGAATATCATCATAGTGATAGAAAGTTATACAATTCCCTTCGCCGTCATCTCTTCCTGCTCTTCCTGTTTCCTGATAATATCCTTCAAGACTCTTAGGAATATCATAATGTATTACAAATCTTATATCAGGTTTATCTATTCCCATTCCAAAAGCTATAGTAGCAACAATAACATCAACTTCTTCCATAAGGAACATATCCTGATTCTTTACTCTTACAGCTTGTTCTAATCCTGCATGATATGGTACAGCTTTTATACCATTTACCTGCAATGTTTCAGCAAGTTCTTCAACGCGTTTTCTGCTAAGACAATAAATAATTCCTGATTTACCACGATTTGCTTTTATATATTTAATAATTTCTTTTGCAACATCCTCATTTTTAGGCCTTACTTCATAATATAAGTTTGGTCTGTTAAATGATGCCTTAAATATTTCAGCTTCCTGCATGCCAAGATTTTTCTGTATATCATGCTGTACTTTGGGAGTTGCTGTTGCTGTAAGAGCTATAACAGGAACAGCTTTACCTATTTCATCAATTATTGGTCTTAACTTTCTGTATTCAGGCCTGAAGTCGTGACCCCATTCTGAAATACAATGTGCTTCATCAATTGCATAAAAAGAGATGTTTATTTCTTTAAGAAAATCTACATTATCCTGTTTATGCAAAGATTCAGGAGCAACATATAATAATTTTGTTTTACCATTGACAATGTCTTCTTTAACCTGTAATATCTCTTGTTTTGAAAGAGAAGAATTCAGAAAATGTGCTATTCCTATTTCTGTTTCAATATTTCTCACGGCTCTTAATGCATCAACCTGATTCTTCATTAATGCAATCAATGGCGAAACTATTATTGCCGTACCTTCACAAGTAAGAGCGGGTAACTGGTAACAAAGAGACTTACCTCCTCCTGTTGGCATTATCACAAAAGTATCCTTATCATCCATAAGATTTTTAATCACCTTTTCCTGCATGCCTTTATAAGTATCATATCCAAAATATTTTTTCAGGAGCGTGATTAATTCTTTACCTTCATTTTCTTTTGTTAATTTCATTTTTTTTTCAACTGTTTGAACAACTTAATAATATTAATTACAATTACTTCGTTAATAGTTAATATTTTTTGATAATTTAATTAAAAAAATTTTAAATAATTTTGCACGTTTTTGTCATCAATTCTGATGCCAAAATTTTGACAAAAATAATTAAATATAAATAAACAAAAAAATTTGGAATCTATTATTGCAGATAATATAAAAAATATAGCTTTACAGACTATAAAAGAAGAAATCAAAGCGATTTCTGATTTATTAAATTATATAGATAATGATTTTATTTGCGCCGTTGAACTGATATACCGTACAAACGGAAGAGTTATTGTTACAGGTATTGGTAAGAGTGCAATAATTGCTAATAAAATTGTTGCAACATTTAATTCAACCGGCACACCGGCTATATTTATGCATGCAGCAGATGCAATTCACGGAGATCTTGGAATAATTCAAAAAGAAGATATTATAATCTGCATCTCCAAGAGCGGAAATACTCCGGAAATTAAAATCCTTGCCCCATATCTTAAATCTACAGGTAGTGCATTAATAGCTTTGGTGGGCAATACCGATTCATATCTGGCTCATGAAGCAGATTACATTATAAATTGTTCTGTCGTTAAAGAAGCATGTCCTAACAATCTTGCTCCTACATCGAGCACAACAGCACAGCTTGTAATGGGCGATGCTCTTGCAGTTTGTCTTCTCAACTGCCGTGGTTTTACCTCAAAAGATTTTGCAAGATATCATCCGGGAGGAGCTTTGGGTAAACAGTTATATCTTAAAGTATCAGACCTTATTATTAATAATGACAAACCGCAGGTAAAAATAGACTCTGATTTTAAAAACATACTTTTTGAAATATCTTCAAAAAGACTTGGAATGACTGCTGTCATTAATAATAATAAAATCGTAGGAATTATCACTGATGGAGATTTACGACGTATGCTTGAAAAGAATATTCCTATTGAATCGGTTACGGCCCAAAACATTATGTCACTAAATCCAAAAACTGTTGACAAATCTACTTTGGCTATTGATGCATTGGGAATTATGAAGAAATATAGTATAACCTCATTGATTACTACTGATGAAAATCAAAACTACCTTGGTGTTGTACATTTACATGATATTATCAGAGAAGGTATTATTTGATTAATAATTTCTTATAATTAATATTTATCCTGTTCCGGACTCAGGTAAAAACTATATCAACAATGTAATTTTTATACTGATTTGTTTTATGTTTCCTTAAAGCAATAAAATACTTACACGAGACAAAATGGTTGTGCATTAACATTATGATGTAGAAAAGCAAATAAATCCATATATTCGCGAAATATTATAAATCAATAATAGATAAGATTAGTTTTTTGATAAAATTAAAATCCTATAAATAAGAGTTGTATCTTATTAAAGAAAATTTTTTTCCCAATTTTTGTTTAAGTTTCAAAAGATGTTCATACATTTGAAAGTTTTTTGAAATTAACATTTTCAGTTTTTTAATAAAGAAAAAATAATGGCAAAAGTAAAAGGAACGATAGATATAAATATCGAGAAATGTAAGGGTTGTGAACTTTGCATTGCTGCATGTCCAAACAAAGTTTTAAAACTCTCAGACAAAATTAATGTAAAAGGTTACAGGTATGCAATGTTATATATGGAAGGATGCAACGCATGTATGAGTTGTGCTCTTGTTTGTCCTGACGCTGTAATAAAAGTTTACAAAAAAAAGATTGAATAATTTAATTATTGCATTTAACTTTAAATCGTTTAAAGATGAAAGAAGTAAAATTAATGAAAGGGAATGAGGCATTAGCCGAAGCTGCAATCCGATGTGGATGTGATGCATATTTCGGTTATCCAATAACACCTCAGTCCGAAGTATTGGAATATCTGGCTGCAGAAGCTAACAAAAGAACCGGAATGGTAGTATTGCAGGCAGAAAGTGAAGTAGCCTCAATCAATATGGTATATGGTGCAGGAGCTACAGGTAAAAGAGTAATGACAAGTTCTTCAAGTCCCGGAATAAGTCTTATGCAGGAAGGAATTTCATATATTGCATGTGCAGAAATCCCATGTTTAGTAGTTAATGTTGTACGTGGAGGTCCTGGTCTTGGTACAATTCAGGCATCACAAAGTGATTATTTCCAGGCTGTAAAAGGTGGTGGTCACGGAGATTATAATCTTATTGTTCTCGCTCCTGCTTCTGTTCAGGAAATGGTTGACCATGTTAAACTTGGTTTTGAACTTGCTTTCAAATATCTTAACCCTGTAATGATTCTTTCAGATGGTTCTATCGGACAGATGATGGAAAAAGTTGAGCTTTTCCCTCAGGAAGAACGCAGAAACACTATTGAGCCATGGGCAACAACAGGAAAAACAGCAAACAGAGAAAGAAATATTATTACCTCTCTTTATATTGAATCTGAAGAAATGGAACAGAAAAATCTGCACCTTCAGAGGAAATACAGAGAAATTGAAAAAAATGAAATCAGGTATCAGATGATAGACTGTGATGATGCAGATTATATACTAACCGCATATGGTCTTTCAGCCAGAATTTGTCAAAAAGTTGCTCAGCTCGGAAGAGAAAAAGGAATAAAAATCGGAGTTTTCAGACCAATTACACTTTTCCCTTTCCCTTATCAGAAAATTAATGAACTTGC
>JAUZOY010000134.1 GCA_030706235.1 Bacteroidota bacterium
AAAAGAAGGGTATTTCCATCAGGTTTCCCCTTTATGTTGTAATTTTGTTTTGTGAATTAAAAAACAACTTGAGCAAAGTTACAGAAAAACATTTAGTCGGCCAGCCGAATAAAAGACATATCATTTGACAAATTTTTTATATTTGATTCTACAACAATAAGACTATTTTCCGAAATCATGAAAGGAGTTGGTCGCAATCCCAAAAACGATGGCAAAAATAAAGGAGGTCTTAAAGTTTACATGATGATAGATGTCCATTTCAATACTACAAAATTTGTGAAAATTAGCGAGGCTAAGTTGTATAACAAAAACTTTCTCAAATACCTGAGTCTGCCGGCCAATAGCATGATTGTTTTTGATAAAGCATATAATTATTACCTACAGTGCTTTGGTACGAATGCATTTAATCAGCCATCTTGATGTATTTTGGGTCATTGAAAACTACAGAAGAATATATAAGAAAAAACACAAATTAAGAAACAAAAATCATGACCACAATTTGTTTATTCTGAAAAGGGGGAGATGAGTTTTAAAAATCTTAAATGTTCAAATCTTAACTTATTGAATTATTGGTGTTTTTTAAATCGAAATTGAGAAATTTCCTAATTATTCGGTTGATAGTGATTTTTTGTGTAAAAAAAAGGGATATCCAATGGATATCCCTAACATTGATTTTGGAGTCTCCTCGGCGGGATTCGAACCCACGACCCATTGATTAAGAGTCAATTGCTCTACCAACTGAGCTACGAAGAGATGCTTTTATAAAGCTGTGCAAAAGTACTACTAATCTTTAAATTCCCAAATTTTTTTTCAATATCTTTATTTTGACATTGAAATATTTTGTATATCTTGCCACTGTTTTATGGCTGAATCAGAATATTATTATTTGTTTTTTATTTGACATGAAAGATAATAAAAAAATCATTTTAATTATTTTTTTAATATCAATTTTTTTTATCTGTTGCAATAAGGATGATGCGCCTGATTTTCTTAAAAGTACAGGATCTATCAGAAAGGTAAACATGGTAATAAATGGTGATTTTAAAAGTATTTGTCTTAATAACACGATAAATCTTATAATAACACAAGATACAATGAATAGAGTAGACGTAGAGACAGGGGAGAACTTGTTACCGAAAATTAAGACTGAGTTAATCAACGGAGTTCTGACTATTTCTGATGGAAATACTTTTAACTGGGTTAGAGATCTGGATGATCAGATTAATGTTTATTTAAGAATTAAACAAATCGACACACTTAAATATACCGGTTCTGGCAATATAAATTCTACAAATGCAATTACAGGATATTCATTTGCATTTATCACTAACAATGGTACCGGTGATGTAGATATAACACTTAATACTCATGAGTCTCATTTTTCTTTACAGCTAGGGGTTCAGAATGTTAATGTTAAAGGTATGTCAGGTGTTAATTATATATATAATATTGGCGAAAATATATTTCATGGTGAGCAATTAGAAACCGGTTATACATATATTGATAATTTTAGTTCCGGTGATTGTTATATTTTTGCAACAAAGGAAATTGGTGCGAAGATTGGTTATGTAGGTGATATTTATTACAAAGGTAATCCATATAAAATTGATTTTATAAAAAACGGTAAGGGAAATCTTATTAAGGAATGAAAGATCCATATTTTTTGATAAATTATTAAACAAACTTATAATGCTATTAAAAAAGAAAGAGGAACATTCAGCTCCTCTTTCTTTTTATTAACGATAAAATTTTTAAAAATGAAAATTATATTATAGCAAAGATAGTCTTGTTTAATCTAAAAGATAGGAGTATTTATACCCATTTTGTTGAAATTTATTTTTTCGGTGAAAGTGTCGGTGATATAATAAAAAGTGAGAAAAGTTTTTTTTTATTTGAGTTAAAATATGTCTGATTGTTCTTTTTAAGAGTAATTATTGTTTTTTTTACAATCGTTCATCGTTTTGACAATCAGTTGACAGAAAGTCAGAATAAATATCATTTTTATAAATGGATTTAATGTTTATTAAAAAATATGTAAGTTTGTAAACATCAACAGGGAAGAATGAAGAAGCTGTATAGACTTATTATAACATCTTTTTTGGGGCCATTTGTAATGACCTTTTTTATTGCTTTGTTTATACTTTTAATGCAATTCCTTTGGAAATATATAGATGATCTTGTTGGCAAAGGCTTGGAATGGACTGTGATAGCGAGGTTGTTGATTTATGCTTCTGCAACATTTGTACCATTAGCTTTACCTTTAGCGATGTTACTTTCTTCTATAATGACATTTGGAAATCTTGGAGAAAATTATGAGCTTGTGGCTATAAAAGCCGCCGGTGTTTCTCTGATCAGAACGTTGTATCCGTTGATGATATGTTCTTTTATTATTGCAATCGGAGCTTTTTATTTTTCTAATAATATTCTTCCGGTTGCGAATCTTAAAATGGGGTCTCTGCTTTATGATGTGCGGCAACAAAAGCCTGCAATAAATATAAAACCTGGTATGTTTTATAGTGAAATTGACAATTATGTAATTAAGATAGGCAAGAAAGAAGATGATGGAAAAATATTAAAAAATATTATGATCTATGATCATACGGAAGGTAATGGTAATACAAATGTAACTCTTGCAGAAGAAGGAAGAATGGAATTCACACCCGATAAAATGTATATGATTCTGACATTAAAAAATGGTAACAGTTATATAGATATTGATCCGAATTCACAGAAATATAAGAATCAGCCTTTTCAGAGAATGAAGTTTAAGGAACAGACATTGAAAATAGATGTCTCTTCATTTACAATGACAAGAACTAATGAAGAATTATTCAAAGATAACTATCAGATGCTTAATATTAAACAATTGAATAAAGCATCTGATTCTTTGACTAAAACTGTTGTAAAATATAAAAAAGAATATTCTCAGAATTTTCTTAGTAATTACTATTTTTATAATAATTATTATAAAGGAGCAAAGGATATTGATACAAGCAAGATAGTAAAAGATTCAGTGAATATAAACAAGTCGGATAAAGATAAATTAAATCAGATGGCTGTTAGCGTTGCAAGGAATGTCAAGGAAGGAATTGATTTTCAGAAAGAGTTTCTTAAAGAAAAAGAAAAATTGGTAATTAAACATAAAGTAGAATGGCATAGAAAGTTTACTTTATCACTTGCCTGTATGATATTGTTTTTTATAGGTGCTCCGCTCGGGGCCATTATTCGAAAAGGCGGTTTTGGAATGCCTGTAGTAGTATCTGTATTCTTTTTCATTATTTATCATGTTATTTCCATTACAGGAGAAAAATTTGTTAAAGAAGGAGTTATTCCACCATATGAAGGTATGTGGATTGCTTCACTTGTTTATATCCCAATTAGTATATTACTAACTTATAAAGCTATAAATGATTCGACGCTTTTGGATCAGAACATTTATCACAAATTAATTAACAGGCTTTTTGATTTTAGGAAAAAAATATTAAAGCATAATGAAAATGAATGAGACTGATAAATGAAAGTACTTATAATTACCAATAGAGTTCCATTACCTGAAGATTGCGGCTATAATATTGCAGTAAATAATATTATAAAGGGATTTAATGAATTCGGATGTAATATTACATTACTTTCAATAAATACGAATAAGCATTTTGTTAATGAATCTTCTATATCTTTTTCATTCAAAAATAATATTGAGGTTTATACTGTTAATGTAAATACTGATGTAACAATAACAGGAGCTTTATGCAATTTGTTTACTAATAAATCATACAATATAAGCCGATTTGATTCAGAAGAATTAAGAAATCAACTTGTAAGGTTACTTTCTGCTGATAATTTTGATATTGTTCAACTTGAGGGGTTGTATGTATCAATGTATACTGATATTATCAGAAAATATTCGAAAGCTAAAATCATTATGCGTGCTCATAATGTTGAATATAAGATTTGGGAAAGGCTTTCATATTCTACTTCTTTTTTGCCTAAAAAACTATACTTAAAATTACTTACTAATCGTCTCAGAAAATATGAAAATAATAAGTTGAAAGATTATGATTCTATTATTACCTTTTCTAATAACGATAAAAAAATATTTTCTGATAGTTTTGCAGAACAGAATTATTATGTAAATCCAATAGGTATTGAAGATGGAAAAATCGGAATCAGATCATGTAGTGAAGTAAATAGTATTTATTTTCTTGGTTCACTTGATTGGTTGCCAAATGTAGAAGGCCTTGAATGGTTCATGAGTGAAATTTGGGAAAAGGTATCTAATAAATTTCCTGAATTGAAATTTTATATTGCGGGGAGGTCAATGCCTGATTCTATCAGAAAAATTAATGCAAAGAATGTAATAATATGCGGAGAAGTTGAAGATGCCGTATATTATAGCCTTTCACATAATATAATGGTTGTTCCTCTGCTTTCCGGCAGTGGAATAAGGGTTAAAATACTTGAAGCACTTTCATGGGGTAAACCTGTGATTTCTACGACAATAGGAGCGGAAGGAATAGAATATGAAAATGCAAAAAATATTATGATTGCTGATAATGCAGATGAGTTTATACATGCAATTGATAAAATTATTAATGATAATGAATTTGCTAATAATTTGAATTTGAATGCAACTGAATTAATCAGACAGAAGTATAGCAATAAAGAGATCACCTCACAATTATTAAAGTATTATAATACCTTGCTGAAATGATTTTAAGTATTGTATTCTTTGTTTGTGTTTTTTCTGTTTTCCATACGTATATACTTTTCCCTTTTTTATTAAAAATTTTTGCTCTTGGAAAAAAGCAAAACCGGATAATTTTTGAAAGAGAAGATTTGAACCTTCCTTATGTTTCTATTTTGCTTGCTGTACATAATGAAGAAAGTGTAATTGTACAAAAGATACAAAGTACTTTTAAGACAAATTATCCCGTAAATAAAATTGAGTTTTTAATAGGTTCTGATGCATCTGATGACAGTACAAATGAAATTATAAAAGAATTTAGAACGAAGTTCCCCAATATTCAATTGATTGAATTTAATGAAAGAATGGGAAAGGTAAAGATAATAAATTCACTGGCTCTAAAAGCCAAAGGTGAGATTTTTATACTTACTGACGCAAATGTTTTTTTTGCTGGAGATACAATATATCAACTTGTTAAACATTATAAAAATCCTTCAGTATCTATAACAGGTGGTAATATATTAAATTATGTAAAGGATAAAAATGGTATTTCACATCAGGAAAAATATTATTTAAGCAGGGAGAATGCTATCAAGTATAATGAAGGATTAATCTGGGGTGCAATGATAGGTAGTTTTGGAGGATGTTATTCAATTAGGGCATCTATGTTTAATTCAATTCCTGATGACATACTATATATGGACGACTTTTATATTACTTTAAATGTTCTTAATAATGGTGGTAAGGCAATTAATGAAATGGATGCAATATCATATGAAGATGTTTCTGATTTGATTGAAGAGGAATTCAGACGAAAAATCAGAATATCACTGGGGACAATACCGATATTATTAAAATTTTACAGACTATGGCTTCCTCCGTTCAATGGTGTTGCTTTTAGCCTTTTTTCGCATAAAGTACTGCGTTATATGAGCCCGTTGCTTATTATTTTGACTTTTATTATAAATATTTTCCTGCTAAATCAAGGCACTTTTTATTTTTTAACTTTGATATTACAACTGTTGCTTTTTGTCAGCCCTTTTGTTGATTTTATAATGAGACAAGCCGGTATTAATTTTAAACCACTTCGTTTTATTACCCATTTTATCTATATGAATATTGCATTATTGTGGTGAACGATAAAGTATTTTATAGGAGTTCGTCAGAAAACCTGGGAACCAACAAAGAGAAATCAATAAAATTATTGGTATCACAAAAAGTATCTACTAATTGGGAAAATGAACTTCGTATATTTTTATCAATAAAGAACAAAGCATAGTCTTTTATCAAGAAAAACATGATAGGTAATGATTATTTTAGATATGATTTAATAACAAATTAAATTTTATAAAAAAAATATCATGTTTTAATATTTTTATTTATCTTTGCATGAATAAAAATTAATTTTAAAATTATAAACAATGAAAAAGACAATTTTTTTATTTACATTTATAGCTTTTAATTTAATGCTTGTTTCAAGCTGTAAAAAAGATAGTTCTACAACAACACAATCTACAACACCAACAGTAGCAAACGGAACTTTAACGGATAGCAGAGATAATAAAACTTATAAAGTAGTTAAAGTAGGTACGCAGGTATGGATGGCTGAAAATTTAAATTATACTACATCTACCGGTTCATGGTGCTATAATAATGATGTAAATAATTGTGCTGTTTATGGAAGATTATATGATTGGCCAACAGCTATGCAGGGTGCATCAAGTAGTAATTCATCTCCAAGTGGAGTTAAGGGAATTTGTCCTGATGGATGGCATTTACCAAGTGATGCTGAATGGCTGATTTTAGCAAGTTATCTTGGAGGCGATAGTATTGCCGGAGCTAAAATGAAAGAAACAGGCACGGCGCATTGGGTTGCGCCTAATTCAGGGGCTGATAATAGTAGCAAAATGACAGTTTTAGGTTCAGGATTCAGAACACCAGATGAAGTATTTACATGGCTGACTTATGGTGCTAATTTCTGGAGTTCATCCGAATTAAGTAGTCAAAATGCATATCAGAGATATATACGTTATGATGCTCCTAATTATTTAAATAAGTCTGCAGTATCTAAAACGTATGGATTGTCAGTTAGATGTGTAAAAGATTGATTAGTATTATGGGGTAAATTTAAAAATCAATCATGAAATTTGATTTTTTTCAAAGCTACCCAGCACATTTTAAGAAGTAATAAACCATGACTGAATCTTGAAATATTGGTTGAACCATAAGTTCTTTCTCTGTAGCGTATCGGTACATCCACTATTTTAAGGTTGAGTTTATATGCTCCAAATAGGAGGTCAAAATCGCCGAAAGGATCAAAATCACCAAAATATTTTCTGTTTAAGACCAATCTTTCATAATCTTTTTTGAAAAGAACTTTAGTTCCGCATAATGTATCTTTGAATTGTTGACCGAGTAACCATGAAAATGCCCATCCGAAAAAATTGTTCCCAAGTAAGTTTAGAAATCTCATGGCTTCTTTTTCCATAGGGTAAACCAAACGGGATCCATTTACAAAGTCAGCTTTCCCTGTTGCAATAACATTGTAAAATTTAGGAAGATCTTCAGGAGGAACAGTAAGGTCTGCGTCAAGTATCATATATATATCTTTAGTAGCTATTGAATAACCAAGACGTACTGCATCAGCTTTACCCTTTCCGGTTTGCTGAGCGATTTTGATATTATGTGATTTTGAATATTTTTCCTTTATTTCCTGAATTTTATTCCATGTATTATCTGTAGAATGTCCTTCAATAAATATAATTTCGAGTTCTTTCCCGAATTTTGGCATCCTCTTTATGGCTTCTTCAATATTATCTTCTTCATTTCTTGCCGGAATTACAATACTTACAGAATACTTATCATTTACGGATTCTTCATTTAGTAATGGATTGAATTTAGCAAAAGTATAAAAGTTAATGCAGAAAGTTTTGAATATAGGGAGTTTGGCTAAATACCTGTTGAAAATTGTAGATATTAAAGGTATATAAACAGGAATAAGCATTCTCTTCGTATTCCTGTAAACATCAAAACCGGAAATGTATAGAATGTTTTTAATGTCTTTTAAAGTCAGCCAGTTTTGTGTTGGTGCTTTTGTCTTAATGCCGATTATTTCAGATAGTTTTAAAATAGGTTCCCATAGATAATTATAATAGACAATAATAACTTTTGTGTTTTCATGACAAACTTTATGTAATTGCATTAATACTTTTTGAATATCATCAAGAAAACCGATTACCTGGGATATAATTATCAGATCAAATTTTTCATCAAAAGTAATATTTTCAGCTTCCATCAGCCTGAAATCCAGATGGCTGTATTTGTCACGTGCAATGGATATCATTCTTTCACTAAAATCAATTCCTACTTTTCTACTGCCTTTAATTTCGTTCAGCAGATCTCCGTTTCCGCAACCAATCTGCAGAACACTTGTATTATCATGAGAAAAATATTTGCAATATGATGTTATTTCATGCCAGTAGTAACTTTTATATCTCATTCTGTTCCTCAGACTGCCGGCAATTTCATCAAAATATTCTTTCTTGTTTAATGTCTCTTTCTCCAACTTAGATAATTATTTTAATTAATATTTTTCGATAGTAATAGTCATAAACATACCGATTTGATCAGATAATGGATTCAGTAATTTTTCTAACTGGGTGAAGAAGCCGAAAGACCAACCCGGTACTATTGATTTCATTGAAACCCCTCCGCTAATAAGGTACCGAAAAGGAGTATGATGTTTAATATTTACTATTTTCAAATCAGGGTATTTTGTTTTGAATATTTCTATATCTCTTTTAAATATAA
>JAUZOY010000135.1 GCA_030706235.1 Bacteroidota bacterium
CTGAGAATTGAGTTTTCTTCCAATATTCAAGGACAAAGAGGAGTTTATCTTCATTTCATGGCCCCAATATAGAAATGGTTAAATCTTAATCAACATCAAGGTATTATTCCCAACCACTACCACTTTATTGAATAAAATTAAACAGTAACTAAATCCTTATTGTTTTATAAGCTTTACCTAAATATTCAATAATATCACCCGCAATCATAGCTTCCTGACTTTTCTTTCTTGCTGCAATATCACCTGACAGTCCATGGAGATAAACTCCAAGGATACATGCATTTCTAGAAGAATAACCCTGAGCGAGCAAACCGGTTATAATCCCTGTCAGAACATCACCACTGCCCCCAGTTGCCATACCTGCATTCCCTGTAGAATTAAAATATATAGTTCCGTCCGGACATGAAATACTGGAATATGCTCCCTTTAATACAACATATACACCATATTTCATTGAAAATTCTCTCTGAAGTCCTATTCTTTTAAAATTATTTGATGTTTTACCCACAAGCCGTTCAAATTCTTTGGGATGAGGAGTAAAAATGCTGTCTCTATGTATAAATGGAATCCATGTCTTATTTTCTGCAATAATATTAATTGCATCAGCATCAAACACAACAGGAGAATATGCATTCTGAATTATAAGTTTAAGAGTTGTTTCCGTTTTTTTATCTTTACCTATTCCCGGTCCTATTCCAACTGCATTGAACATTTCTGTTTTAATATTACCTGAAATCAGCTCTTCAGATTCATTTAATACAGTCATAGCTTCAGGAACAGCAGTTTGCAACACATTATAGCCACATTTTGGAATATGAACAGTAACAAGTCCGGCACCGGATCTCAAACAAGCTTTAGAAGCCAATACAGCAGCTCCAACTTTTCCATAACTACCTGATATTATAAGTGCATGACCATAAGAACCTTTATGCGAGAACTTCTTTCGTATAATAAGAATTGTTCTTATCATTTCAATATCAACAAGCTGATATTTTGATTCTTTTTCATTTATAAATCCCTTATGCAAACCTATCGGCAATGCCATCCATTCTCCTACGAAATCTGAATTTTCAGCAAACAGAAATGCAAGTTTTGGTAATTCAAAAGTAATTGTATAATCAGCCCTTATAATATTCTTAGGATTATTTTCTGAATTGTCTTCACAGAAAAGGCCTGACGGTATATCAATTGCAACCTTTACTTTATTAGTTTTGTTGATGTGTCTTATTATTTCACCAGCAAGTCCTTCAACCGGTCTTGAAAGGCCGGAGCCAAAAATACCGTCAATAATAATATCAAAGTCATTCAGTGATGGCAAGTCATCACCTTCATTAATCTCAGAAATCAGTTCAGGAGATAAAGAAGACAATCTTTCAAAATTTGTCAAAAAATCGGGAGAACGTTTCTCAGAAAAATTAACAATATAAACCCTGACATTATAGAAGTTCTGATGCAACATTCTTGCTACAACCAATCCATCTCCGCCATTATTTCCCACACCTGCAAAAACAGCAATCTTGTCCTGTTTTTCAATCAAAGAAACAAAGCATTCATAAAACACTCCTGCAGCTCTTTCCATAAGATCTACTGAACTTATCGGTTCATTTTCTATAGTATATGCATCAGCCTCTCTGATATCCTTTGATGTGAATATTTTCATCTTTTTTAATTTTTTTGTTAAAAATACTAAAATCTATAAAAACAATATCTTCTACAACTCCATTCTCCCATAAGCGAGGTGAAAAAAACTGAAATTTTAACTACAATTCCTGCTATATAACATTCAAAGTTAAAAATTTATAATTTCTTAAATAATTTTATATAAACCTGGCCTTTTCTAAATTCGACAACTTTTAACCAGTTATTGTTCAGTTCATTTATTTCATTTTCTGAAAATGCATTGGAAATATTAGATTGAACAACATAATTAAAATCTTTTAAACTCTTTCCTTCCATATTTGTCAGCTGAAAATCTTTGTCAACAAGGTCAGTATATCTGATATTTTCATACAAAGGAAATAATGTTCCGGTTTCTAAAGGATTTATTTTATTTTCATTTATATAGTCGTACATTTTATCTCTTATCTCAAAATAACTAAGACATTTTAAAGAGGTGTCCCAGCCATTACCATACTTTTCAGGATAAAGCCAGAAATTTCCAGCAAAAAGCATTGAAATAAAAAATAGCCCTGTAATAATTCTTACTTTGTTACTTTTTATAAATTGCAAAACATATGCAACACAAATAGATAAGACAACTAATACAGGTAAAAAATACCTGTGACTTATCGGGTTCATAAACAACATAAGAAATAATGAACTGAAAGCATATATAATCAACAATGCAAGTAAAAGTTCATTAAAAAGCTTGTTTTTTATCTCCTTTCTCCTAAAATAATATATCAATCCGGCAAACAGACCAATCCAGAGGAAAACTCTTCCATTGTCAAAATTTACTTTAATAATATAAATGAACTGCCTCAGAATCATCATACCTTTGGCAAACGCCCACACTATTTTGTTTTCGGGTGGCATCATATACCATCCTGTTATTTTATAATGCCATAATTTCCATATAATCAAGGCAACTCCAGCAGGGAAATAATTAAATAAATATCTGAATTTAAAAGATTTTTTTTCACATATACAGAGTTCTCTGATAATATCAAATATAAACAAAGCTCCTACCCATATAATACCTCTTATATTTGATAATATTAACAGAAAAAGTCCAAAACTATATAACTTTCTTTTGTTTCTGAGCAAAGCATTTAGAGAAAACAGGAAAAAACAAAGCAAAATAATATCATATGCTATAAGGATAATTTGAGTAACAATTACAGGATCAAAGACAAGAAGCAGTAATGCAAAAATCATCATTCTTTCCTGCAAAATCATCTTTGATAATTTATAATATTCCCATACCATCCACAGTGTAAAAGGAAGCATCACAAAATGGCTTACATGCAATGTCCTTCCGAATAATTTCCATGCTAAATCGAGATAAAGACTATAAAAAGGGAATGCTGCATCAAAAGGATTAATCAGATTACTCAATCCTTTTTCATATAATAAATATCCTTCTCTTGCATAAAAAACGACATCCCAAAAAAGAGGAATATTTCTGGAAAAGAAACAAAGAATTACAAAAAAAACAAAGACAAATATCAGGTATTTACCGGATTTCAATAGTAGACCTTTATAGATTTTTACTCAAATAATATAAAGTAGAGCTATTCTCCGTTCTGAATATTTTACAGGCAATATTTTTAATATCTTCCTTTGTTACGCTTCTGAACAGATTTATCTGGTTATTAACCAATTCAGCATCCCCAAGTAATTCATAGTATGCAAGATTCATAGCTTTATTAAGGACCCCCATTTCAGAGAATTCCAAAGAAGATTCGGCTCTGTTTTTTACCTTTTCAAGTTCGTCATCATCAACAAGTTCATTCTTTATTCTTTCAATCTCTTCCTCTATAGCTTTTTCAGCATCTTCTATTTTCACTCCTTTTATTAATTTCCCATAGAAAACAAATAAACCGGCATCTATATCTCCTGTTATATAAGCATGAAGTTCACTGAACATTTTTTTCTCTTTTATAAGTTTCTTATATAACCTTGCTGACTTACCGGAAGATAATATATCTGAAATAAAATCTGTTCCGTAATAATCTTTGTCAAGTCTGGAACAACAATGATATGCTCTGATAAAAGCATCATAAGGAATATCTCTTTTAACTGTCAATGTTCTTGCTTCTTTTTGTTCAGGTTCAACAGGAAGAGCTCTATTATTATCTTCGCACCTTGGTATTGGGCCAAACCATTTCTCAGTCAGTTTCTTTACTTGATCAGTTTCAACATTTCCGGCTACTACCATTATAGCATTATTTGGACAATAATATTTTTTAAAGAAAGACTTTACATCTTCCATTTTTGCATTCTCAATATGAGATATTTCCTTTCCTATTGTAGTCCACTGATATGGATGAACCTTGTATGCAAGAGGTTTTAGTAATAACCAGACATCACCATAAGGTTGATTTAGATATGATTGTTTGAATTCTTCACAAACAACATTTCTCTGAACTTCCAGACTTTTTTCAGAGAATGCCAGACTTAACATTCTGTCCGATTCAAGCCAAAACCCTGTTTCAAGATTAGTTTTTGGTAATGTAAGATAATAATTTGTAATATCTTCATTGGTAAAAGCATTGTTTTCCCCTCCCACTTTTTCAAGAGGTTCATCATATTTGGCAATATTTACAGAACCACCAAACATCAGATGCTCAAACAAATGAGCGAAACCTGTCTTTTCCGGATCTTCATCTCTCGAACCAACATTATATAAAATATTTATAGCTACTATCTCTGTTGATTTATCCTGATGAACAATTACTTTCAAACCATTATCAAGCGTAAATCTTTCAAATTTTATCATTTCTATCTTAATTTATTATAGTTTCAGAATAACTTACAAACCTACATAAAATTTATCAAATTTCGCCAAAAAATTTTCATATTTATCAATTTTATTGATTATTTCCTACGTTTAAATTTCTATATTTCAAAACTAAATTCAAAATTTAAATTTCAAAAATTCAATTTTATGTTTACAAATATTAAAAAAATTAATGTAGTTTTGCTGTAAAATTAAATGATCAGACATTAATTAAATGAAAATATTATACCTGATTGGGAATTATGGATTACTTATGAAGCAGGTTTTCAGGAAACCCTGCAACAGAAATATGTTCTGGAAACAGTTTATGTATGAAGTTGACGTACTTGGAATTGATTCATTAGGCATCACCGCCTTCATCTCCATATTTATGGGAGCAGTAATTGCCATACAAACAGCATCAAACATAGACAATCCTCTAACGCCCTCTTATTTGGTAGGTTATACAACGAGGGAATCTATGATACTGGAATTTGCTCCCACAATGATAGGCCTTATTCTTGCAGGGAAAGTTGGTTCCAGAATTGCTTCCGAGATTGGGACAATGAGAGTTACCGAACAAATAGATGCATTAGATGTTATGGGTGTAAATTCAGCATCTTACCTAATATTACCTAAAATTTCAGCATGCCTTATAATTAATCCTTTTCTTGTTACACTTAGTATGATTCTTGGAACATTCGGAGGATGGCTCGCAATGACCGTTACGGGAATGGTTCCTTCAGATCAGTATATTTCGGGGATCAGATACAGTTTCCAGCTTTATAATGTCTTTTATGCAATAGTAAAAACATTAGTATTTGCCTTTATTATTTCAACAATATCTGCAACACAGGGATATAACACATCAGGTGGAGCTCTTGAAGTTGGAAGAGCAAGTACAAAAGCAGTTGTATATTCTAGTATTCTTATTATTCTTTTTAATCTTATATTAACACAATTGCTGCTGGGATGATAGAAGTCAGAAATTTGTCAAAGTCTTTTGATGACAAGCTGGTATTAAATAAAATTAATGCAAAGTTTGAAAAGGGGAAAACCAATCTGGTCATCGGACAAAGTGGTTCAGGCAAAACTGTTCTTCTTAAGTGTCTTATTGGATTATATGAACCTGATGAAGGAGATATACTTTTTGATAATGTTCCTGTAAATGAAATGAACTCCAATACAAAAAAACAAATACGACAGGCATTGGGAATGGTATTCCAGGGCGGCGCATTATTCGATACAATGAATATTGAAGAAAATGTAATGTTTCCTCTTTCAATGTTTACAAAAATGAATAAATCTGATAAACTTGAAAGAGTTAATTTCTGTCTGAAAAGAGTTAATCTTGAAAACGTAAACCATCTTACCCCATCAGAACTAAGTGGCGGTATGAAAAAAAGAGTGGCCATAGCCAGAGCAATAGCTATGAATCCCAAATATCTTTTCTGTGATGAACCAAATTCGGGATTGGACCCAAAAACTGCAGTAGTAATTGATAGTTTAATCAAAGAAATAACGGAAGAATATAATATCACAACAATAATTAATACTCATGATATGAATTCTGTCCTTGAACTCGGAGACACAGTTAATTTTATATATAAAGGTCAGAATTGGTGGACCGGAAATAAAAATAATATTATTCAGGCTGATAACAAAGAGCTGAAAGACTTAGTATACGCATCTAAAATATTAAGAGACTTTGTAAAAAAATGAAATTTAAAATACCACTCGATATTCATGAATTTGATGAAGGTTATCATATTCATCTTGAAGCAAAAATAAATGATAAACCTGTAAAATTAGTTCTCGATACAGGTGCTTCCAAAACAGTATTTGATATTACACAGATAAAAGATATTATCGAAGAAGCAGAATATAAAGAAATTAACTCATTATCAGTTGGTATAGGAACAGATACTCTTACAAGTTATTCAATTAAAATTAATCTCTTTTCTATCGGAAAACTTGAAATTGAAAATTTCGAAACTGTTCTGATAGATATGAATATTATTAATGATTCATATGCTAAATTCAACTTACCTGGAATTCAGGGAATACTCGGAAGCGATGTTTTAATAAATTATAATGCAAATATAGATTTGAAAAAAAAAGTAATAAGCTTTGAATCTCCTATAAAATAATCAGACAGATATTAATATTAATTATAAATTTGCATTTAAATTATAAAATATTAAAATCAATAAAATCAAATAATTAAATATATGGGTACACTAAAAGGATCATTAACAGAAAAAAACTTGCTTAAAGCATTTGCAGGTGAATCACAAGCAAGAAACCGTTACACATATTTTTCTAAAATAGCAAAAAAAGAAGGGTATGAACAAATTTCATCAATATTTCTTGAAACGGCTGAACAGGAAAAGACACATGCAAAAATATTTTTCAATTTTCTAGAAGGTGGTCCTATAGAAATAACAGCTACCTATCCGGCAGGTATTATAGGTATTACACAGGAAAATCTGAAATTTGCGTCATTAGGTGAAAAAGAAGAATGGGAAATAATTTACCCGGAATTTTCAAGAATTGCAAAAGAAGAAGGATTCGCCAAAATTGCAACATCATTCAAACTTATTTCAGAAATTGAAGCTGAACATGAAAAAAGATATTTCAAGCTACTTCAGAACATAGAAAAAAACCAGGTATTTAAAAAAGATACACCTGTAATATGGGTTTGCCGCGAATGCGGATACCATCATACAGGGTTAAAATCACTTGAAAACTGCCCGGTATGCGGTCATCCTCAGGCATATTTTGAAATAAAAAATTCCAATTATTAAATATTCAATATTAAGTTAAAAATTTATTCTTAGCTTATAAATATATTAAATCACCCATGGCATTTTGTTATACTTTTCATGGGTGATTTATTTCTATACAAATACATGTAAATCAAGAATATCAATAAATATTTCACACATAAAATCTTAATATTTTTTTTATAAAATTTTGATAATTTAACATGGTTTTAAAAAATTGTAAAAAAATATTTACAATAAAATGTATTTAGTATTAAAATAAAGTGTAATTTTGCAACCCAATTTTCAGGTTAATAAACAAAAGAGTATAAACGTGAACACATTAAGTTATAAGACTATTTCAGCTAATAAGGAAACTGTTGATAAACAGTGGTTGATAGTTGATGCTGAGAATGAGATTTTAGGGAGATTAGCTTCAAAAGTTGCACAGTTGATCAGAGGTAAATATAAACCAGAATACACACCTCATATAGATTGCGGAGATAATGTTATTGTTATCAATGCTGAAAAAGTAAAACTTACAGGTAATAAATTAACTGATAAGATTTACGTAAGATATACAGGTTATCCGGGAGGACAAAGATTTGCAACTCCAAAAGAAATGTTAGCAAAGAAACCTGAATTTATTATCGAAAAAGCAGTAAAAGGAATGCTTCCAAAAACGAAATTAGGTAATGCATTACATGGAAATTTATTTGTTTATTCAGGAAGTAGTCATCCACACGAAGCACAGCAACCAAAAGAAATAAAATTAAACACACTTAAATAAAACATGGAAGTTATAAACGCTCTCGGAAGGAGAAAAACCGCAGTTGCACGTATTTTTTTAAAAGAAGGCAATGGGGAAATTATAGTAAACGACAGAGATTATAAAGAATACTTTCCAACAGGTACTCTACAATATGTTGTTAACCAAGCATTGGATGTTACCGGTAATTTAGGGAAATACAATATCAAAGTAAACTTAGACGGTGGAGGAATAAATGGTCAGGCAGAAGCCCTAAGACTTGCAATTGCCCGTGCACTGGTCAAGATAAATGAAGAAAATAAAACCATTCTTAAAGCAAAATCATTAATGACAAGAGACCCAAGAATGGTTGAAAGGAAAAAACCAGGTCAGAAAAAAGCAAGAAAGAGATTTCAATTCAGCAAACGTTAATTTCATTGGATATTTAGAATATGGTAAATTTAACATATCAAG
>JAUZOY010000136.1 GCA_030706235.1 Bacteroidota bacterium
ATGAAAAAGGTCATTACCAATTACCGGAATTATACAATGCTTCTGAAAATGAAGGTATTTTTAAAAGGATAAACCCATCTGGTTTACATTCTTCAATTAAAGCAAAATCTATATTTAATTCTGTTAAAGGAAATTCCACATATAATAATAATATTTTAAAACAAAAATAATTACTTTTTTTAAAAAAAATTTAAAGATTTCTATCAAAAAAAGCCTCAATTTTGAGGCTTTTTTTATTTTTATCTTTTACCAAAGACAAACTATCCAAGGCATATTCCTTCAACTCTCACTCTATATCCTCCTTCAACTTTAGTAATAGCAGTTAATAACCCACTATGTCTCCATTGCAGCATACATTTAAGGGGCATAAAATTATATCTCATTCCGATTTTAAGTTCTTTAGCAGATTCTTTTATAAAGCCATCAAAACCATAAATTGAATAATGACTTATATCTTTACCTCCATTTTCTCTAATATGCATTGGTCCAACAACTTTCCATTCAATAACTCCTGAAATATTATCAACATTTCTAACCTGTCCACAATGAGTTACAGGACAACCTGCATTTAAAGGTCTACCATAGATATAATCACCTTTTACAATTTTTAGTTCCTTAACAAGAGCTGGATTAAATAATCCAATAAATTCATATGGTCCTGATTTATCTGGAAAAGGATGTAAAATAAAATCAAATTCACGTTCAAGTACATCTATTAATTTAGTACATTTATTTTCTTCATGAATAATATTATTCTTTAATTCTTTGTTCTTATTTTTATTATTCAGATAAATACATCTTCCTTCTTCATTACTATTTTCTGAAATATATTCACCAAATTGATTACAAGATTTAAAACCGCATAAACCGCAATCCAGCCCAGGCAATTCTATCTTTGTTTTTATTAGTGTACCTGTTAATTCTTCCATTTTTATTTATATTTTTATTTTAAATTAGAAATCGTTTTGATTTTATTTTAAAAACTATTAGATGTATGCCATATCTGAGTCATAGTTTCATAAATAAGTTTTTACACCCCTCTCCTTTGGGAGAGGGGTTGGGGGTGAGGGCTAAATTTTCAGCTGCATATAATTTTTTTTATAATTCAAAACAGTTTCTTATCCATAACTAATATTCTCATCACTAAATTTATTCACCTACATAGAACAATTCATTTTCCATTGTTCTGAGAACTCCGAAATGATTTTTTGCACCAATTTCTTTTTTACCAACACAAATTGTGCATGTTCCAACCGGAGGATTACCTTTAAGAAACATTGGTTTTTCAATCTCTTTAGTATTGATAATTTGTTTTACTATCGGATCAATACCTATACCATAAAGAGCATTGCTTTCTACAATAATAATTTCTTTAGCAGCTTCAAGCACTCTATATCTGAAAACTTCTCTTTCAGCCTGAGATATCAGGTCTATCTTTGTAATAACGGCAACATCAGCAAGAGTAAGCATAGGACCAATCTTACGCGGCAAGTTCATTCCACTGGTAGATTCAAGGACCACAACACCAAGAGAATTCTGTACATATGGTGAACACCTTAAACATAATCCTGCTGTTTCAACAAACAGAAAATCTACTCCTTCGTTTTCAGCCCATTCAACAGCTTCATCAAGTACTACAACATTGCAATGATCAGGACACAACTCACCTGAATATATTTTCTTTGTAGGTATTCCGAAATCTCTTTTTATATTTTCATCCTCATCAGCAAATAAAACATCTATTTTTATATAGGCAGTTTTAAGTTGCTTGGCAATCATTCTTTTTATTACCTGCTTTATTACAGTAGTCTTTCCACATGTAGGAGGACCGGCAAATACTATTAATTTCATTTGTTTCTTTAATTTAAATGTTGAATGTTCTTTATATGTTCATTAAATATTTCTTCAGAAATTTGTTCCCCTCCCCTTATCAGTTTACGGAACTCAAGCATAATATCATCTATTTTCTTAAGTTCCTGTGCAGCTCTTTTTTCTTCTTCACCGGTATGAATTATTTTCTTCATACATCCATTTTTCATCACAATTCTAAAATCAGATAACAAAGCAATTCTGGAATCATGAGTAACAAAAATAAATATTTTATCATATCTCTTTAATAGTTCCAATGCTTTAGTTCTATGTATACCTGCATTTTCTATTTCATCGAGAAGTATAATAGGTGAATTTCCGATTATTACTGCATCTGCAATTAATAAAGATCTTGTTTGTCCGCCTGATAGTTCAGTCATACCGGTTTCTCTGTTTATTGATTCTCCTGTAAGCTGATTTGCAAAATCCAATGTTTCTTCTATTACCTTCTCAATATTCTCAGCTCCCCTAACAGTTGCATGTATTTGCAGGAATTCTCCAACAGGTAAATCTGAAAGAAAATTTGTATGTTGAGAAATCAAAGCAATAGGGTGTTTTGAAGGATCAAAGCTATAATCTTCCGGTACAGTTTCATCATTTATCAATACAGTTCTGCCTGAAGGTGTGTTTTGGTTTGCAAACATTTCAATGTCGTTTATCAAAGTCGTTTTTCCACAACCTGTTGGCCCGACTATACTTATAATATCTCCCATTTTAAGTTCAAATCCCTCCAAATCCTCTCTCTGACCATCTTTACCACAGCCTCCGATTATTGTTATTTTTTTGATATCCATTTCTTTACTTTATTTAAAAGTTATTTGTACTTTTTGTCTATCTATTTGATGTACAAAAGTAGAATATTATTTTTTAATAAATAATAAAAACATTTTCAATTTTAATTATTTAATTAATTATAAATTAATTAACATACAAATAAATTAAATAAAAAGCAAAATGAATTTTATAGTCAAATTCAGAAAAAATTTATTCATAGAAAAAGTTATTATGCTTTATCAGAAAATATTTTGTTCTCAAGCTATAATATTTAGTCTTTATCTACGTACTATTAATCTTAATAGACATTATAATTAATTTTTAAGACAAGACATAATTATGAAAATAGCAATTATAGGATCCGGAGGTGTAGGAGGATACTTCGGAGGAAGATTAGCACTTGCAGGAAATGATGTAATATTTGTAGCACGCGGTGAACATTTAAAAGCAATAAAGGAAAAAGGTCTTAAAGTAAAAAGCACTTTAGGTAACTTTTTAATTCATCCGGCAAATGCCACAAATGAGATATCCAAAATCGGTACTGCGGATTTAATTATATTCAGTGTAAAAGCATTCCAGGTAAAAGGAATTGTAAAAGAACTAAAACCGGTAATCGGGAAAGAGACAACAATATTACCTTTGGAAAACGGACTTTTAACATACGAAGAAATCTGTGAAGAAATAGACAAAAGTAATGTTATTGGAGGACTTTGCCGTATTGCCAGTAAAATTGAATCTCCCGGAGTAATTAACCATACAGGAATAGTTCCAACAATAATATTCGGAGAATTGGATAACAGCAAAACAAAGAGAATAACAAGATTTAAAGAAATTTTTGAAAAGGCAGAAATATCGTACGAAATACCTGAAAACATTCAGATAGAAAGATGGAAAAAATTTATAGGAGTTTGTCTGAGCGGGTTATTAGCGTTGACAAGATCTCCTTATGGTGTACTCAGAGAAATTGAGGGTACAAGAAGAATTATGTTTGAACTACTTACTGAAGTGTATAATGTCGCATTAAAAGCAGGAATGAAACTTGAAGAAAATGTAGTGGACAAAACAATGGAGTTTATAGATTCACTGCCGTATGAAGCATCTGCATCATTGGCAAGTGATATTTTATCAGGGAAACAGTCAGAATTAGATTACCAAAATGGTACAGTAGTAAATTTAGGGAAAAAGTATAAAGTGGATACTCCTGTAAACAGGTTTGTTTATGATTGTTTACTTCCAATGGAACTTCAGGCAAGAAAAAATGCAAAAAATAACGGATAGATCATCCTTTGACAACTGCAAGGGGATCAAGTTCAACTAAAATTTTTACGAGATCCTTTTGCAGTGTCATTACATCATGAATATTTTTATAAGCACCCGGAGCTTCATCGAGATCCCTTGAAGATTTCATTGAATGAATAATACCTTTTTTCTCCATGTACCGGACTTCATCCATATAATTTAAATTTTTCTGAGCATAATGCCTGCTCATAATTCGACCAGCTCCATGGGAGCAAGACATAAATGATTCAGGATTACCCAATCCTTCAACTATATATGACTGAGTTCCCTGAGATCCGGGAATAATACCGGTTTCACCTTTTCTTGCAGAAGTAGCTCCTTTACGATGAACATATACAATCCTGTTAAAATGCTTTTCCCTTGCTGCATAATTATGGGCTATATTTATTAAAGGAGAAAAGAATATATCTCTGATATTATGAACAAAACAGTCTTTTATTCTTTCAATCATCAAAACTCTGTTAGAAAATGCAAATTGAATGCAATAATCCATTTCGTACAGATATCGTCGGGCTTCTTCGGAATTCACAGGAAGAAAAGCGAGATCTCTTATTTTAAATTGATCTTTAAATAAATTACCATCCAGTTCGATTGCAATTTTGTTATAATAATCGGCAACCTTTTTACCAATATTTCTGCTTCCTGAATGTAACATAATCCATATACATCCATCTGAACCTTTCTGTATTTCAATAAAATGATTACCAGAGCCCAGAGTTCCTATCTGTTCCCGTGCTGATTCATACTCCTGGTTCACTATATGCATTTTATTAATTTTAAACCCTTTAGGCATAAATTTTTCATCCTGTTTTATGGATTGATGTCTATGACCTACCGGTATAATCTCTTTTATCTCATCAACAATCTTCTGTAAAATTTTCTTATCAATTTTATCTAATGAAGTTTTAACAGCACACATACCGCAACCTATATCAACACCTACAGCATTTGGTATAATGAAATCTCTGGCAGCAAGAACCCCACCAATCGGCATACCATAGCCCTCATGGCAATCAGGCATAATAGCAATATGTCTGAATGCAAAAGGTAGATTCGCAAGATTTCTTGCCTGTTGCATAGCACCTTCTTCAATATCATCCAGCCACATCTTAATAGGTAACTTCTCCGTTGTAATTATTTTTCTCATTTGGTAATCGATTATTTGATAATCAGAATTTTTTAGTTTATATAAGCAGTTTAATAAATAGTTTTAAATAATCTTATACAAATATAACAAAAAAATAAGAATTTTCCAAAGAAATAAAATCCAACTTATAACAAAACATAAAGCATAAAAGTATCTGATAAATATTATAAATGAAAAAGTTTAAAATGACAGTTCATAAATAATTTGTTCTTTTGCATTCAATTATAGAACAACATTTAAATAAATCATGATTTTTTTTAACGGAAATAAGGAAGTGATGAATTTACCCAAAGGATATAAAATATTACTTGCTGTATTAAGCGGTATGTCTTTAAGTTTTAGCTGGCTGATACACGGATTATCCCCGTTTTTACTTATATCCTTTATACCACTTTTAATTATAGAAGACTCGCTTACAGGAAGAAAATCTTCAGGAACAATTATATTCGGTTATTCATATTTAGCATTTTTTATATGGAATTTACTGACGACATGGTGGATAATAAAGGCGACTGTATTCGGAGGAATAATGGCAATGGTATTCAATTCAATGTTTATGTCATTGGTATTTATGTTTTTTCATAAAACAAAAAAGAAAACTAATAAAAGCATAGGATATTTAAGTTTAATAGTTTATTGGATAACCTTTGAGTATTTGCATCATGACTGGGATCTGTCATGGACATGGCTTACAATAGGCAATTGTTTTGCCTTTACTCCACAACTGGTTCAGTGGTATGAATATACCGGGGTTTTCGGGGGCACTCTTTGGGTTTTAATTATTAATATTCTTTTATTTCTTACTATAAAATTCTATTCTGATAATGAAAAAATTAAAAACAAAAGGTTAATTATAATCTGTTCTTTATTAATAATCCTGCCAGCAGCTTTTTCTGTATACAGGTATATATCTTATTCAGAAAAAAAATCTCCCGTTGAAATTGAAGTAGTACAACCAAACATTGATCCGTATAATGAAAAATTCAATGGAATGTCACCTGCGGATCAAATTGCTAAATTATTAGATTTAGCAGGGAAGAAAATAAACAGTAAAACAGAATATGTAATTGGACCTGAAACCGCCTTACCTGACGGTTATTGGGAAAATAATCTTATTCAATACAGAGATGTACTAAGTATTAAAAATTTTGTAAAAGAACACCCTCAGGTAAAATTTGTACTCGGCTTATCTTCTTTTAAAATGTACCCTTCAACAGAAGAAATTACTCCGACAGCAAGAAAGTTTGAAAATGGTACCGGATACTATGATGCATTTAATTCTGCAATGCAGATCGACACAACAAACTATATACCCATTTATCATAAATCAAAACTTGTTCCGGGAGTTGAATTGATGCCATTTCCTGCTATTTTCAAGTATCTGGATAAATTTGCGATAAATATGGGAGGAATTGCGGGAAGTCTTGGTATGCAAAAAGAAAGAAGTGTTTTTACATCACCAAACAGTGATTATAAAATAGCACCTATAATTTGTTACGAATCAATTTATGGAGAATATGTCAGTAAATACGTAAAGAATGGGGCTAATTTCCTTTTTATTATGACAAATGACGGTTGGTGGGGTGATACGGAAGGATACAAACAACATTTAAATTATGCCAGGCTCAGAGCTATTGAAAACAGACGAAGTATAGCCCGCTCAGCAAACACGGGCATTTCATGTTTCATCAATCAAAGAGGAGATTTATCAGAAACAACAAAATGGTGGACTCCGGATGTAATTAAAGGAACATTAAATTCAAATGACGAAATTACATTTTATACAAAATACGGTGATTACATTGGATTTTTATCTATGTATCTGAGTCTTTTTATTATATTATTCACTCTTTATACAAACTTCAGAAGAAACAAATAAGATTCAATTTTTTAATTTTATTATTATACTTTTATATTCATATATCAATCGAACAATTACGGATATATATTTAAATAAAAAAAATGGAACAATTTTTAAAAACACCTGAAAAAGAATATACAATATCCAACCATTATCTGGATATTTTAGGGGTAAGTATAATTGTAATTGATATAAATGGAGATATAACGCTACTAAATAAAAAAGGATATGAAACATTAGATTTAGATCCAAACAATAGTGTTATAGGAAGAAATTGGTCAGAAATAATTTTTTTTACAAATAAAAACAAAAGGGACAAAATAGTTGATCAATTTTTTAACGGAGAGATATCAGAATATAATGTCATTACCGAAATAGCGACCATTAAAAATGCAATAAAACTTATAGATCTTAAATGTATTTCCATAATTGACAATACAAATAAATTTACCGGCATATTATGCTCAGGCGAAGATATTACAAAGCAATACAAATATAAACAAGATTTAATTTTCAAAGAACAGGTTTTAGACAATATCAGGACAAAAGTAATAGCACATGATTTTGATGGAAATATTAAATATGTTAATAATTCAGCAAAAAGTTTTATAGAAAATAACAGTGAAAAACTGAATTTTAAAAAAGTCTATCAAAATTTCTACTCGGAATATTTTAATACAGTATCAAAAATATTAAAAAACAAAAATGAGTATACATTTGAAATTGAATTCATTTCAGAACAATTTATAACTTCATATTATGAAATTCGTTCATATAAAATCAAATATTTTAATGAAACACTTATATTAAGTCTTATCTATGATATTACAGATAAAAGATCAATTGAAACAAAAATTTTTAAAACAATAATTAAAGCTCAGGAAATTGAGAGAAAGAGAATTTCTGAAGATCTTCATGATGGTATAGGGCCTGTAATATCAGGGATTAAGTTATATATTAACTTATTATGCAATAGCAAAACCAATGAATCAGAAAGGGTTAAATATCTTGAGTTTATAAATAATGAAATAGATAGAATTCTTCAAAGTCTCAGGCAAATAGCTAATAATATAACTCCAACTACAATTAAAGATTTCGGGTTAATTACATCTTTAATGTCATTTATTGATAAAATCAACAAAACCAATACAATAAAAATATTATTTGAATATAATTCCATTAAAAGTTTACGCTTTGACGAAAATACAGAGATAAACATATTCAGAATACTATGTGAATTGATTAATAATACATTAAAATATGCCCGGGCGAGCACAATAAATATCTGTATTTCCTATAACAATAATATCTTAGCAATAGATTATTCAGACAATGGTATAGGAATTAAAACAAGCATCGATAAATTATTATCAGGGAATGGTATGGGCATGAAAAATATAATTTCAAGAATAAAATCCCTTAACGGAAAATATAACTTTGATAATAAGGAAAACACA
>JAUZOY010000137.1 GCA_030706235.1 Bacteroidota bacterium
AACAAAATTACCACCGGTATCAGTACGCATTTCCTGAATTACGGATCCTTCAAGCATTAGTTTTACATTACTTTTAGGAAGTTCATGACCTGAATTAATAATTTTTCCCTTTAAAACAAGATCTTGTTTTAAAGTCTTCTCGCTTACATTAATTTTATTTAAGTCTGAAACATGGTTTTCAATCAGTTTAGTTTTGCCCGTATCTGATACATTTTTTGTTGCATACACTGTTTTACTTGTGTCTGGTACAGGTTTTGTTGACTTCACAATTTTATTTGTATCTGATACAGGTAGACCTGTAAGCTGGATATTTGCAAAAATCACATCTCCATCTTTTCTGTCTTCAGTTGTAATTACAATCGATTTTTCTAACATTCCTTCAGCAGAAGCAGTAATTATATAATTCGTACCGGGTTTAACTTTAAACGAATATTCACCTGAATTACCTGACACAGTCTGATCCAATATATCATTGTTTTGTTTCAACAATATTTTTGCATTTTTCAGTGCATTACCATTATTATCTAAATTTCCTTTACATAGTATTGTATTTTGAATTCTTTTAAGTTCAATATTATGTATAAACGGACTATGAACAGTATCCGGATTTAGGTTTATTGTTAATGTTTCGTTAATAATAAATGTGTCCTTTACCGAAGTTGAAAAAGCATAAATATTCTTTCTTTCCAAAGGGATATTATATTCTCCGTTTTCATTAGTTTTTATTCCGGATACAAAAACATTATTCTTTTTTATCTGTATTTCTGTATTTGCCAATGCTTTTCCGTTAGACAATACGAGCCCTTTACAATTTACAAGATTAAATTCATTATAAAGTTTTCCTCCGGAAGTAACAATCTTATAATTTTTATTTACATTGAGAAGTGAATCAAACTTATAATACCCTTTTACATCTGAGATCTTTTCCTCAATTATTCTATTGTCCAGAATAAGCTTAACTTTTGCTCCTAATATTGTTGATTCAACAGAATCATTATCTTTTTTTACTATCAGGTTTCCAGTAACTCTTATTGGTTCATTTAAGGCAGAGATATTGATACTTTTTGAAAAAAGAGAACTATCATTATCTAGATCAATAGAAATTTTATTTTTAAGTTTCTGTGATAAGTCTCTCACAAGAATATTGTACTTTACCGAAGGTGTTAAATATGTTGACAATATACCTTCTGATGATTGCATACTGTAATCCGATTTTAATTCATTATTTTTGATGCTGAAAAATCTCTCATCATAAAAACTTCTGTCAGGAATAATTAAATTTGTTCCTTTTAAAGTTAAGAGAAGAGGTTCATTATCATAATAACTATATATATCATCCAACCCTGTTTTATTATCACCGAATCCATCGGAAGTATAAAAACCCGCATGCAACTTCTTATCTCTGATAAATCCGAAATCATCACCGGGAGTATTTATTGGTGGTTTAAGATTTACCGGAGCTTGCCATTTATTATTTAAAAATTTTGATTCGAAAACATCCAGCCTTCCCATTCCGGGAAGATAATCGGACGAAAAATATAATATTGAATCATTATATATAAAGGGGAACAATTCATTACCGGGAGTATTGATTGGTTCTCCAGGATTTACAGGCATACTCCATTCGTTATTTTTAAATGTAGAAACCCATATATCGGCTCCGCCTACCCCACCCTGCATATCTGAAGTAAAATACAATTTAGTTCCGTCTTCCGACAAACATGGTTGAGCAACACTGTATGAATTACTGTTGAATGGTAAAATATTTCGCGGTTCGCTCCATTTACCTTTTGAGTCTTTTTCCCTGTACCAGATTTGTAAATTACTTTCAATAATTAACCCCTTCTCTTTTCTTTTAGGAAGTAATACCGTATAAAACATTTTGTTCCCATCAGAACTGAAAGTTGCTGTTCCGGCAGCATCAAAGGAATTTAAATCTTTCATAGGTGTTGCTGCCAAAGCATTAGTTCCTGTTGATTCAAAATTTACATAATAAAAATCACATAAATAATTTCTGAAACCTGATTTAATCATATTCCCTTCTTTAGATGAACAAAACACAATCCCTTTATCATAATAAACAGGCGCAAAATCTCCGCCTTTTGAATTAAAATTCATTAATTTGGGTAATGAATGAGCGGGAACTTCCTCAAACCATATCTGCGCCAACTGACATCCTTTAATCAGATTTTTCACAGATTCATCATCCGGATTCTTATCAGCATACTTGTTTAATTCCTCAATAGCTTCCTTAAATTTATATGAACTTTTAAGTGCTATCGCATAATTTTTCTGGCTAACGGGATTTCTTTTATCAGATAAATAGGCTCTCTGATACCAGTTTTCAGATTCAGCAAATTCACCAAGCAAATTATAACAACCGGCAATTTTAGTCATTGCAGTAATTTTTTCAATACTGCTTCCTGATTTAAGAACCTCATTATATAAAGGAATTGCTTCTCTGTACATACTCTTTTGGAAAAAGGCATCACCTTTTGCCATTTCCTTTTGCTGAGAAAAAATCTTTTGGCTAAAAAGTATGAGAGGAATGAAAAATATCAGTAATTTTAAATTTTGCTTATAATACATTTTATATCCGGTAGTCATTTTGTGAATATTTGTTTCTTTCTTCTTTGAAGCTTACATATCTGAATTGTATTGTGTTTTAAAATCGATAATGATTCAGATCAGTTTGTAATTTTAAAATATTAATCCTTCGATATTCGATTAATACAATTATTAAGAAGAATCAATTTTATTTTATTTAGAAACAAAATTACGTTATTTTTTCAAATAATTATAGGTTTCGTAAAATATTTGAATCTCCGTGTCTTCCCTATAGAACTCCGTGTAATTAAAAAAATTAAAAATCTTACACAGAGCTGAACCGAGAATTCACATAGTCACACAGAGAAAATTAATATTTGGAAACAAATCACTTATCTTTAACTAACGCTGTGAATCCCTGCACCTTTACTATGAAACTCAGTGTAATTAAAAAACAAAAAAGAGTTACAACATTTAATAGTCATAACTCTTATATTTATTTGCTCCCACTGCTGGACTTGAACCAGCGACCCTCTGATTAACAGTCAGATGCTCTAACCAACTGAGCTAAGTAGGAAGATATTTTATTAATTAAACCCTTTCTTAATTCGCTTGCAAAATTACGCATATTTTCTAAAATAACAATAACTTTGTAAAAATTTTTAAAAAAAAATATTCACAAATTAAATTATACTAATTATATGAGTCTGTTAATAGTTGGAACTGTGGCATTTGATGCAATAGAAACCCCATTTGGAAAAACCGAAAAAATTATTGGTGGTGCTGCTACATACATAGGATTGGCTGCATCAAATTTTACAAATAAGGTAAATTTAGTATCTGTAGTTGGGAATGATTTTCCGCAGGATGCTATAGAAATGATGAAAAAACATAACATCAATACTGAAGGTCTTCAGATAATCAAAGACGGAAAAACTTTTTTCTGGTCAGGGAAATATCATAATGACATGAATTCAAGAGATACACTTATTACTGAATTAAATGTACTTGCTGATTTTAATCCTGTTGTACCAGATTCCTATCAGGACTGCGATTTCCTTATGCTCGGAAATCTTACACCTTCAGTACAGTTGAGTGTAATAAATCAGTTAAAAAAGCGTCCTAAATTTATTGCTATGGATACAATGAATTTCTGGATGGATAATGCACTGGATGATCTTAAAAAAGTAATCTCCAAAGTTGATGTATTAACTATTAATGATGAAGAAGCAAGGCAATTATCGGGAGAATATTCATTGGTTAAAGCTGCTCAGAAAATTCTTAAAATGGGTCTTAAATATCTGATTATTAAAAAAGGAGAACATGGTGCATTATTATTTGACACTAAAAAAGTATTTTTTGCCCCGGCACTTCCATTGAAAGAAGTTTTCGACCCAACCGGTGCCGGAGACACTTTTGCCGGCGGTTTTATGGGCTATCTTTCAGCTACTAAAGATATTTCATTCGAAAACATGAAAAGAGCTATAATTTATGCTTCAGCATTGGCATCATTCACTGTTGAAAAATTCGGTATCGAAAGGCTTCTTGAGCTGAATAAAAAATTAATCAACGACAGAGTAAGATTATTTATTGATCTAAGTCAATTTGAAATAGAACTCGATGAATAACATCTAACAAAAATAAACGAATCAACTATGTCAAACATACTGAACATACTTGTAATTGAAGATAACGAAGGGTTAGCCCGCCTGATCAGCAATATTATAAAAAAAGAAGGTTATAATGTTAACGTTGCTCTTAATGGTAAAGACGCAATGGATATAATTTTCGACTTAACTCCGGACCTTATATTTCTCGACTATTTTCTTGTAGATGAAACAGCTAAAGACCTGATAAATGAAATGAACATAAAAGGATTTAATATTCCATTTATCATTATGACAGGTCAGGGAGATGAAAGAATTGCCGTTGAACTGATGAAACTTGGTGCAAGGGATTATCTTGTCAAAGACATGACGTTCATAGATACATTACCATCCGTATTAAATAGAATTGTTAAAGAATTAGTTACTGAAGAAGCTCTCAGGCAGGCAGAACAGAGACTAAGGGACAGTGAAGAGAAATACAGGCTTCTTATAGAAAAATCTTCCGAAATAATTTATACTATATCTCTCGATGGCACAATAACTTCTATGAATCCGGCATTTGACAAAATTACCGGTTGGAACAGATTTGAGTTTATAGGAAAACAATACACTGTACTATTACATCCGGATGATATTGAAAGTGTAATAGAAATGCATAAAAGAGCAATGGTGGGAGAGGTGCCTCCCATATACGAACACAGATTAATGCTTGAATCCGGAGAATATGCAACCTTCGAATTTTCTGTCACTCCAATTATTAATGATGACGGAGAAATAATAGGAAGACTAGGTTTCGGGAGAGATATAACAGGGAAAAAACAAAATGAAGAATTAAAACAAAAGCTTGAAATAGCTAAAGAAACTGCAGATATCAAGGAACAATTTCTGGCTAATATGAATCATGAAATGAGAACTCCCATGTCAGGAATCCTTGGCATGTCTGAATTTTTACTTAAAACAAAACTCAATAAGACTCAGCAGGAATATGCAGAAATTATCAGGGATTCTTCAATTACACTAATGGATCTGATCACAGCAATTCTTGATGTTTCGAAAATTGATGGCGGTTTTATGAAACTTCATTTTAAAAGATTCAACTTTAAAGAAAGTGTTTATAAATTAGGCAATTTATTTCTTGCAATTTCCAAACAAAAAAATATTCCGCTTACTATCAATTATCCTGACTCAATACCTTCATTTATAATAGCTGATAAAAACAGATTGATTCAGATCATGACTAATCTCATATCCAATGCATTCACATTCAGCAAAGCAGGAAAGATTGAGGTGAATTTTTCATTAATAAATCTCGAAAAGAAAAAAATCAGGATGAGAGTAGAAGTTATTGATCAGGGGATGGGAATAAGTAAGAATGATCAGAAATTTCTTTTTGACAAATTTTCAAGAGTTGATAATAGTTTTACAAGATTGTATGAAGGAGCAGGATTGGGACTAACAATTGCAAAAGGGCTTGTGGAACTGATGAAAGGAGAAATAGGCGTTAAGAGCCAACTCAATAAAGGTAGTAATTTCTGGTTTACTTTCGAGGCTGAATATAGCGAAGCTGACCTTCTTATGGCTGAAGAGCCAAAGATTGATTATGATAATCTTAAACTTGATTTGAATGTTCTGCTTGTAGAAGACAGAGCTGATAATCAAAAAGTAGCTGATCTTCTGCTGAAACATGCAGGATGTAATATTACACTTGCAACAGACGGTCATAAAGCCATTGAATTATTTGATCCTAAAATTCACAACCTCATACTTTTAGATATTTATTTACCTAAAATGGATGGTTTTCAGATAGTAAATGAGCTTAGAAAAAAATACGATAAAATTCCACCTGTTATTGCACTAACTGCAAGTACTTCAGATGATGCAGTAGAAAATTATATCGCTGCGGGTATGGATGATTATCTGCCGAAACCTGTAGACTCCAAAACTTTCTATGATATGCTTATCAAATGGAAAAAATTAATGAGTTTTAATTAATGATGAGTCAGAAATAAATAACAAATATCTGAAGACAAATAATGATCTCTGATCCCAAATTGCAATTCTTCTTGCTATTAACCATTTCATTTATAATTGTAAGGATTCCTTACATAGGAAAAATATTTAAGGTTGTAAATACAATGATACATGAAAGCGGACATGCATTTGCAGCATTATTGACAAGCGGTGAAGTTTTGGGAATAGAACTATTCAGTAATTCTGAAGGAGTAACTCTCACAAAATCAAAATCATTTTTCAGCAGCTTTATTACATCTTTAGCCGGATATGTATTTTCTTCATTATGTGCATTTTTTTCATTTTACTTAATAAAAAAAGGACACGAACAGTATATATTTTATTTTTTCCTTTCTATTGCATTAATAAACATCATATTATGGGTCAGGAATATTTACGGAATCATATGGCTGATGGTCTTTGGAGGGCTTATATATTACATTTATGTCTATTCAAATGACGAAATAAAAAATATTACTTCAATAATTCTATCAGGTATACTATTAACTGAATCAATTTTCTCAACCATAATTATAATAATTAAAAGTTTTACCGATCCAAAATCTTCAGGTGATGCAGCCAATCTGCAGAAAGAAACCCATATTCCTGCATTCATCTGGGCAATTTTCTTCCTTTGTCAGGCAATATATCTTGGATATAGAATTGTATTAATGTATATCTGAGAAAAAAAATCTTATTACTCCGCCATACTTTGTCATTCTCAATATTTACTTTTGTATTGAAAACAAGAATTGTTTTGATTCAATTAAAAAAAAAAGTAAATATTATGTCAAAAAAAGGTTATTTATCAAGATATTTTCTTATCTTAAACAAAATAAGAAATACCAGATACATTACATTAAATGAAATTGTCGATTACCTTAAATACAAGTTTGAAAATTACAGTTTAGATGATGATGATCTCCGTGTAGGAATTTCAAAACGTACAATAGAACGAGATATAAGGGAAATTCGAACTTTATTTAATATTGACATTGATTATTGCCGTCAGAATAAAGGATATTATATATCAAACGATTCCTCAGAAAATATGAATTTTCAGAGAATGATTGAAGCATTTGAGCTTTTCAATTCACTAAATATAGCAGAAGATCTTTCCAACCATGTCTACCCTGAAAAAAGAAGGCCATTGGGAACGGAACATATATATGGTATTATTCATTCAATTAAAAACAGGTTTCTTATAAAATTCAAATATCATAAATACTGGGAGGATACGCCATCATACAGAGAAGCCGAACCGGTTGCTTTAAAAGAATTCAGGTCGAGATGGTATGTTATGGCAAAAGATATCAGAGATAATAAAATTAAAAGCTTCGGACTGGACAGGATATATGATCTGGAAATTACAAATCATAAATTTAAAAGACCGGAAAATTATAATATAAATGAGATTTATAAAAACTGCTTCGGAATTATAAATCCTGATGATTTAAAACCAGAAAAAATAATTCTTTCCTTCGACCCTATCCAGGGAAAATATGTCAAATCATTTCCATTACATGAATCCCAGGAAATTATAACTGAAAATGATGATGAACTCAGAATTTCTCTTAATCTTAAGATTACTCATGATTTTATTATGGAACTTCTATCTTATGGAGCAGAAATGAAAGTAATTGCTCCCGAAAGTCTGAAAAAAGAATTATGCAATGTTTATAAAGAAGCATTGAAATTGTACATGTCAAAGTAAATATTATAATAAAAAGGAGCATATTAATATTAATACATTTACCGATTTATTTGCATATTGTCTTTTATACTTCCAGTGAAGCATATATAAACATAAAGCTTTCATTAAAACCGTCAAAGAGCAACTTATCAATTACGAAAATATACGAATCTGCATCGGATTTGTTTTTCTCATTAATAATTTCAGTAATTTTTGATAAGTTGTTCATTGAAACATCAGATTTTGGAGAATATAATATTATCAATGCAGATGATATTTTATATTCTGAAATATTGTTGTTTGCACAATAAAAATTATTTATCGAAGAGGTAGCAAGAATACTAATTTCAGAATCATTTTCAGACACTGAAAAGGCTATTGCAGGTATAAAA
>JAUZOY010000138.1 GCA_030706235.1 Bacteroidota bacterium
CAGCTTTAATATCATGCATTATCATATATATTGGCAGGATAAAGAGTATTGTCCATGCAATGATATGTAATACTCCTGATAATTTTTTCACTGATACAGATGTAAAATTCATATTGCAAATTTATTTAATTTATTCATATCTGAGAGCATCAATAGGATCTAAATTAGATGCTTTTCTTGCAGGATACCAACCAAAGAAAATACCTATCATTGTACATACTGCAAATGATAGAATAACTGCCTGAGGCATAACAACAACAGGCCAATTCATTATAGAAGCTACACATTTTGATGTACCAATACCTAATGAGATACCAATAATACCTCCTATTAAACTAAGCAAAACTGATTCTGTTAGAAATTGCATTAAAATATCTCTGCCTCTACCGCCAATAGCCATTCGTAACCCGATTTCTCTTGTACGTTCTGTTACTGAAACATACATAATATTCATAATACCAATACCCCCTACAAGAAGCGAAATGCCTGCAATAGCACTCAAAAGTATAGTAAGAACATCACTTATAGAACTGAACATCTTAATAAGTTCAGCCTGAGTACGGACATCAAAATCATTTTCATCTCCATCTTTAAGCTTATGATTCGTTCTTAATACAGATTCCATTTCGTTAACAGCCATCTGGCTTTTTTCTTCGCTAATAGCTGAAGCATAAATTGCCTGAATAAAAGTAATAGCAAGAATTCTTTTCTGAACTGTTGTATATGGAGCTATAATAAGATCATCCTGATCTTGCCCGAAATTATTTTGTCCTTTTTCAGAAAGTACTCCAATAATCTTCAAAGGAATGCTGTTAAATCTGATTGTATATCCTATAGGATTAAAATTTTCACCAAAAATATTTTTAATAACTGTTTTCCCAATCAGGCATACTTTAGCACTGGCTTTTATTTCATTATCATTAAATACACGCCCGTTAGCCACGGTGATTTTTTTTATTGCAAGATAATCGAGATTGGTTCCGAATATAGAAGTAGGAGAATTTTTATGTGCATATATTACCTGACCGCTGCTTCGAACTTCAGGAGATAAAGCAACAATATTTCTGCATTGCTTTTTTAAAGCATTAACATCTTCAAGTGTAAGACTTTTACTGTTACTATTCCCCATCTGAACGCCACCTCTGAATTGCGAGCCGGGCATAACCATTATCAGGTTAGACCCCATCTTAGATACCTGATCCTGTATGCTTTTCTTAGATCCCTGACCTATAGCCAGCATAGTAATAACAGAAGCAACTCCAATAATAATTCCCAGCATAGTAAGAAATGCTCTAACTTTGTTCCTTCGAAGTGCATTTATAGCAATTTTAATAAGGTTAAAATAATTCATAATTTTTAATTTGAAGTTATAATTAAAAATTCAAAATTTAATAATCGTAATCATTATTATTAGGTAATGAATTAAGCATCATTCTTGCGTTCGATCTTTCTGAAACATATTGTTCTTTAGTGATATGACCATCTCTGAAAATAATATTTCTTGACGTAAATCTGGCAATGTCAGGTTCATGAGTAACGAAAATAATAGTTTTACCTCTGCTGTTAAGTTCCTGGAATAAAGCCATAATTTCATAAGAGGTACGCGTGTCGAGGTTTCCTGTAGCTTCATCTGCAAGGATAACTACCGGATCATTAACAAGTGAACGTGCAATAGCAACTCTTTGTTGTTGTCCTCCTGAAAGCTGATTAGGTGTATGATGCATTCTATCAGCCAATCCAACTGCTTCCAGCGCTTCTAATGCTATACTTTTCCTTTCTTTTGCGCTCTTTTGGGAATCATAAAATAAAGGTAGTTCAACATTCTCGAGAGCAGTAGTACGAGGAAGCAGATTATAGGATTGAAAAACAAAACCTAATTTGCTGTTTCGCAGAATTGCAAGCTGATTCCTGTTCATGTCAGCCATAGATACATTATCAAGAATATATTGTCCTGATGTAGGCTTATCAAGGCAGCCTAATATGTTGAGCATAGTGGATTTACCTGAACCGCTGGTTCCCATTATAGCAACAAATTCACCTTCTTCAATAGTCATATTAATACCTCTAAGAGCATGAACAGTCACTTCGCCAACGTGAAAATCCTTTTTCAGATCTTTTACCTGAATTATAGTACGTCCCATAGTTTTATTATTTATTTTTTCTTTGTGGTGGCTTAGGCATAAACGGACTGCTTGTTGCCTTATCCTTATTGGCTTCAGCTTTTATCGATGAACTCATAGATGTTATTATTTCATCGCCTTCTTTAAGACCACTGATAATTTGAATGTTTATTCCATCATCAATTCCGGAATTTACCTTTGCAGGGTGGATATCTTTACCATTTTTAATCCATACTTCATTTCTTAAGTTATTATTATCAATTTTAGGACCAGATGATTTATCGTTAGAATTTTGATCATTCAGTGGAGGTTCCGGAGCTTTCCCATAAGCTTTTTGATTTTCCATTGGTCCCGGTTTTTCCTGTAAGCTTTTTAAATAATTATCCAGCATAGTTTTATCAGGTTTAAAAGATAAAGCTTTCAAAGGTATGGTCAATACATTATCAGCCTGATCAACAATAATAGTAATATTTGCAGTCATACCGGGCATTAGTTTGAAATCAGGATTTGGAGCTTTAACAATAACGGTGTAAGTTACAACATTTGATTTGGTAGTAGGTTGTAAGCGTATTTCCGTAACTTCTCCTTCAAACTTAAGATCAGGGAAAGCATCTACTGTAAAATCAACTCGTTGTTTCAATTTTATTTTACCGATGTCAGCTTCATCTATATTTGCTTCAACCTGCATCTGTGTTAGATCATTAGCTATTGAAAAAAGTGTAGGGGTATTAAAACTTGCTGCAACAGTTTGTCCTTCATCAACAGCTCTGGAAAGCACAATGCCATCTATTGGAGAATAAATAGTCGCATAACTAAGATTGATCTCAGCTTTCTTATATTCTGATTTTGCTGTTCTGAGAGTTGCTTCTGCTTTGGAATAGTTATATAATGCAAGATCATAATCACTCTGGGCTACCATCTTTTTATCAAATAAAGCTTTGATCCTTTTATAATTTGATGTCTGATAAGTAACTTCTGCATTAGCATTTTCCATAGCAGCTTTGGCATTTTCCATGTTCATAAGCAATGGGCTTTTATCCAGTTCAGCCAGCAACTGATTTTTTTTAACATGATCATTATAATCTGCATGTAGTTTTACAATAACACCTGAAACCTGGGTACCAACGGCAACTGTTTTTATCGCCTGGATTGTTCCTGTAGCTGTAACAGTATTATTAATATTGCCTTTTGTGACTTTTACAGTTTCAAATGTTAAATTCTGAGCTTTTTGCTGACATGATTTAAAAAAGATCAAAGCAATTATAATTATTGCAATTCCAATTCCACCTGTTATAAATATTTTTCTTCTCATTTTAATTTATTGTTTTTAGTTATGGTTGTTACTAACTTTTTTTATTTCCAATTCGTTTTATAATGTTAAAGGAATGCCGGTATAGAAATCAAGCTTTTTATAAGTAAATATTAAATTGTATTTTGATTGAAGCAGCTTGCTTTCGGCAATTATCAGGTTTGTCTTCTGAATAAGAAAATCTGCTGAATTTAGCATCCCCTGATTGTATTTTTCTGCAGCAACCTGATATGATTCAAGAGATGCATCATATTGTTCGCGGCTTGCCTCAAATTCTTTTTCAGCCGAATTGACATCTACACAAACCTGTTCAATAGATTTACGCAATTGGTTTTTGGTATAGTTTACATTAACTTCTTTGATCTGAACATCTAATTTAGACGTTTCAATATTAGATCGAATAAGTTTGTTTTGATATATAGGTACTGAAAGAGTCATCCCTAACTGAGGATAAATTCCATTTGTAAATTGAGTGCTATAATCAGATTTATTTGAACTTGAGTATCCTGTTGATATACCTCCATTTAATGATATTAATGGCAGTCTGTTTGCTTTAGCAATATTAACACCCAATTGAGCACTTTGTAGAGCAAGATTTACACTTTTTATTTGTGGTTTGATGTTAAGAGCTGTATTATATATAGAATCTACAATAGGTTTTACATCTCTTTTTATTGCAGCATTCAAATCAGGGCTATTTATGGAAAAATTATTATAAACAGGTATTTCCATAAGTTGCATTAGGGTTACCCTATTTATTGCCAGTTGACTTTCTGATTGTGCAAGTGTCAGCTTTTCCGTTGCCAATTGGGATTTAACCTGTAGATAATCAGATTTTGAAGCTGAACCAAGATTCATTCTTTCTTGGGATAAACGAAGTTGTTCTCGAGAAGTTTCAACCTGCTTTTCATTATTCTTTACACTTTCTTCAGCATACAGAACCTGAAGAAAAGCATCTAGTATACTAAGGCTTACACTTTCTTTTAAAGTTTCAGAATCAAATTTACTTGCTTGATATACTAGTTCAGATTGATTTATAGTATATTTTATTTTATTTCCATTAAAAACTGTCATACTTGAGTTTACTCCATAATTTGTGCTATTTAATCCAGTATAATCACTATATTGATTATTTAACCCAGGCGTTTTATTCCATCCGAAGTTCTGACTTATTGATGCATTTGCTACCGGAAATCTGTTCGCTTTAACCTGGTCAGTAGAAATCATGTTTTTTTCGGCGGTATAATCAGCTTTTTTAATATCTAAATTTTTGTTTAAAGCGTAATCTATACATTTTTTTAATGTCCACAAACTATCTTTTGTTTGTGCATATATCACTTTAAAAGACAATAACTGAATTATTATACAAATTATAGATATTTGAATTAATTTTCTCATCTTGTTTTATTATAATTTTAATACAAAAGTAGTGTGGAATATAACTTTATAAAAATAAAATAGACGTTTAGGTAGATTTTACCGAAGTATTATCGGAATAACGTTGCTGTTTCAACATCAGTAAATGGAAAATAATATCAAAAATGCTTAAAACATTTTATTCTTTAATAGTCGAATATATTTATCAACATATTCCTGTCTTGCTTTTAATTTATATTGCATTATATAACGAGGGTGCTCCAATGGTATTATTTTGTCAAAAAAATGTTCTTTTTTATTTAATTCAATAAGATATTTGGAATTTTTGCCGGTGCCAAGACAAAAGCATACATCTTTATCTATTCCCATCTCAAGTTGCTTTCTTATGTTCATGATTATAAATTCATTTACTGCCATAGTAAGCTGCTTATTATCATAGAAATTATAGTTAACATGATTACCATTTTCTTTTGTCTTTGTAAATCCTAAAGGACAAACAGATGTAATATAATAATCTGAATAAAATTTAGAAACACCACCATATGCTTGAATCACATCATATACAAAAACAGAAGACAGCTCATATGTTTGTAGACTTTCAATATTAATACCACATTTTTCTTTTAATCTTACAGTATCAGTGAAAGGTATTCCTGTTGTACCTGCGCCAAATCTTCCGGGATTAATCCCCATAATAATATGTCGTGATTTATTGTCATTATAAAATTTTCTGTAAAATTCAGCGCTAATATCGTTTATCTGATTATTCTCCTTAAAAGGATTCAGAACATGTATACCTTCTGGCAAATCATTATCAAAATTCAGATCTCTGTTAAATGTGATTATTCTCTCGGCTAAAGTCATTTCTAACGAATATTAGTTTTGCTTGACAAAAATACAAATTAATATCTATTCCAATTTATTTCCTCTCTCATTAAATAATTTTTCAACTCTTTATATGTGTTTATAATATATAGAATCAAGGTATCCCGTACTTATCCCATACTTATCTTGATCTTATCCCGATCTTAAGTCGTTGACTCTTCATTGGAATGGAGTTTATTCGTGGGTAAAAAAAATGATAGTAATGATTTTATAATGAGCAAACTAACGATAATGGATGTGGATAAAAATGAATCGATTTATGACTTTTATGAAATATTTGAATAATTATCAAATTCAATTATTAATTAAATTTGGTTGACCTGCATTTATCCATGCTGTATACCAAAGACAAGCGGTGAGATAAATAGAGTTTTTAATTCTTTCTTCAACTACTCCATTGGTTTTCTCATCATATGCATTGGCATATTCTTCACTATATACAAGGTTTGTAAGATTGCCGGCTGATTCATATGTATATCTTTGGTCAACAGAAAAAGACGAGTTTAAATAATCTATAGATTTCAAAAGAGTGTCAACCAGTTGATAGCTTTCCTTTGCTGTTTGCCAGATTGATTCTTCAGGATTTTTCAGATACTGAGCTTTCCCTACCCAAAAATTATATTTGTTCATATTAATATCAGGAATTCTTGTTTCAAAAAGTTTATGAATACCTTTCTGTTCAACTGTTTTCCCATCATAATACTGAGTACAATGGAAAGGTACATTAAGATCTGAAATATAATGGGAAATATAAACAGAGTAATATAATATTTTATCATAGTCTATATTTCTGAAGGCTTCAGTAAGTTCATAAAGTACCAGGCTTATATGCCATGGACAAATGCCATATTTCTTAAGTGTATCTTCAGTAAATTTGTAAGTTGCTTCGCACCAGTTTTGTGGTAAAGAATCAAAAGGATGCAAACCATAATGTTCAATATCTATATAATGATTGGTACTCTCTGTTTCATTCACAAATTTCTTAGTATCAGGTTTAGAAGCATTATCTGTAAGATAATCAATATGTTTTTTGTAAAAACCGATCATTTCAAAAGGAAGAATAAATACAGCTGTCCCGACAATTTTCTGATGGGCTTTATATCCCCACGAATAACAATTATTCAGAACAACACCAATAAGTAAAGCGGATATCAGAATCCTTTTTATCAATTAAAGTCTTGATTTAATTATTACTTAGTTTGATTTATTGAGATCTCCCAGATCCCCGTTTCTCAGAATCGGTAAAACATTTGTCTTATCAAATGATAAACAGTATTTTATATCGTCGATAAGATTCAGTTTTTCCAATCTTTTAAAATGAGATGAGTCTTTAATAAAATAAAAAATATCGTTTTTTGCTTTGTAAAATAATTCTAAAGAAGCTATTGCAGAATCACATATTGTAGAAAAGTTTCCGGAATTTATAAGTTTTTCAATAACTGCACCTGCAAAAACAGTATCTTCAAGATTAAAATGATTTTTCCACCCGGCACAAAGAATTAAAATATCATCATCCTGATCTGTTAACCAGTTTACAAGAGTAGAAAAATTAAGAAAAGAACCGATAATTATTTTATTTTCATGACCTTTGGCTACTTCAATTGCTTTTGTTCCATTAGTTGTTGTAAGTGCAATTGATTTTCCTGCATATTTACCATCTGTATATATTAACGGTGTATTTCCCAGGTCAGCTCCTTCGACAATCATTCCATTTCTTTCTGCAACTACGAGATAACCAGCTTCTCTAAGCTTAAAAGCTTCTTCAACTTCAGCAACGGGCTTAACAGTTTTAACTCCATTATCAAGGGCAGAACAAATAACTGAAGTAGCACGCAGAATATCGACAATTACAACGATTTTATTATGACAATTGAAAAAAGGGAATAAAGCAGGACTAAAGCAAACTTCGATTCCCTTTTTTCTGATATTAGTTTCAGAAAACATTAGAGTTTATTTTTTGTAGAATGGGAATTTTACAACTTTAGCTTTTAAAGCATTATCCCTGATACTAATGAATATTTCAGATCCTTCTTTAGAAAATTCTGTTTTAACATATCCCATACCGATTCCAATTTTCAATGAAGGTGACATAGTACCTGAAGTTACATGACCGATTTTGTGATTATTTTTATCAACTATTGCATAATGATGTCTTGGAATACCTTTATCTATCATTTCAAAACCAATTAATTTTTTTTCAACGCCTTGGCTTTTTTGAGCTAATAATGCTTCAGAGTTAGTGAAGTTCTTAGTAAATTTTGTTACCCAACCAAGACCGGCTTCTATAGGTGAAGTTGTATCATCAATATCATTTCCATATAGACAGAAACCCATTTCAAGTCTTAAAGTATCTCTTGCACCAAGACCTATAGGTTTGATTTCATATTCAGCACCAGCTTTGAAAACTTCATTCCAGATATGTTGAGCATCTTTGTTTGCAAAATATAATTCAAACCCTCCTGCACCAGTATATCCGGTTGCAGATATAATAACATCTTTAATACCTGCAAAATCAGATTTTTGGAATGTGTAATATTCGAATTCATTTAATTTGGCAG
>JAUZOY010000139.1 GCA_030706235.1 Bacteroidota bacterium
AATTAACATCGTAAGTTTTGAACTAAATATTTTAATCGGACAATAGTGATAACCAATATAAAAATTAATTAAAAGAAAAACAGTGTAAATGCATTTTTTTCTAATTATATTTTAATAAAATCCTAATTTGCTTTTAATGTTTTTGGTATTTCTAAGAGGTAATTTTACTATTCGTTTTAATATATTTTTTACAGTATAGTATTAATTCGTAATGTAATTAAAATTGAAAAATATGTTAACTGCAAAACATATATGGATTAATGTTTAATGTAAATAAACAACAAAAAATTATAGATAAATGCAAAAAAATATTTTGTATTGTTGAAAAATGTATATTTGCAGATGAGCCAATAAAATTTTGAAACTAAAAACTGTAGTTGAAATGGGGATAACAAATCAGAGAATAGACGAATGGATTAAAACTCCTAATTTAGACTATTTTGACAAACAGTTTGAAAATCCTTACAGAAGTACAATTATTTTTTGTAAATGGCTTTAGGATATAGGATTATTAAGAAAAGACTCCGAAAGTAAAGGTTGGATATAGGTTGAAATAGATATTGATTTGGATAAACCGAAACATGGCTTGATGGGTACGTATACAAAAAATATGGAAGATGGAAAAAGAATGCAGATTTCAGGGCCTTTGTTGATGAATTGGTATTTTATATTGGCTAAGAAATAGATGATTTTAGTAAAAATAAATTTAGCCTGTTTTAATCTCAATTAGTAAATTTCCCTGCCGTTTGCGGCGTAGAGCCTATTTAATTATAAATTATTTAAGGGCTATTTGAATTTATTTGTAATGAAGGCTTTGGTTGGTTAATACCTTTTTTTATTCCAGTTTTTGTTAGATAAAATAATTGCAGACTTATGAATAATATCGTTAATAAAATCGGATTTGAAAATGAAATAGAAATGATTAGAATAATGAAGATAGCAGATCCTTTTACTTTGTTATGTTCTGAGATCAAACGAAAAGATTTATTCATATTTATTATTAAGAAAAATAGTCCTACCAATCCGAATTTTACAATATAATCGCTTAATCCGTTTGTTCTTGTAAAGCTTCCATAATTATTAAGTTCTTCATCGTTTAGACCTATACCTATAATATAATTATCCTGAATGAACTGAAAATCATAAACAAGACTTGCAAAACGATCTAATGTAAGTCCTTCGGAATCTGAATTGTTTATTATTGAATTACCGACGTGCATCATATCTTTTTCAATGCTATCAAGTTGAAGCAAAACTTTCTTATATCCAAATTCAGTTTGAAAGCCAATTATTCCTATTATTGAAATGAATGATAAAAATATAATAATGTTTTTGACTTTTGCAGTGTTTATAACCCAAAATGAAAATAATATTACCAGATTAATATATGCTGTAGTCGAAATTGTAGTAAGCATAGCAATTATTATTATCAATAATTTGAAGTTTGCACGAAACTTATTGAATATAAGATTGAATATTGCTGCAAGTGCCAAAACTGCACCGAAAGCACCCGGTTCCCACATAAATCCACAATTTCTCATCCAGTGTGGATCACGGAACGTAAATATAAAAGAATTTGAATATTGTGCTCCCCCTGTATCCAAAAACTTAAAAGTGCTTTGAAGGAATTTGTTAATTGTAAAAAATGTATGAGGAATAAGAAGCTGTAAGATATAAAGAGGAAGACTTATTAATGCAAGTTTATATATTATATCTTCGTAATACTGAAAAAATTTTTTACCTGTAACTTTAAGTATTACATATGAAAGTAATATGAATCCAAGATAAAATGAAAAAAACTCTTTTAAAACACCCTTGTAATCATGCAGTTTAATTGCAATAAAGAATGAAAAAATAAAATAGAAGAAAGAAAAAACAATAAATTTTTTGTTTATGGTTTTCCCTCTAAGAAAGAATAGAGGAAAAATCAATAATAATAAAATTTCGTTTATATGTTTAATGTAGAAAAGAATATTTGCTCTTGCCGAAATAAGAACAACAAGAACAGTGATGAAATATGCGATAGCATCTTTTTTATTATCAGTATTTTTATTTAAATCACTAATCATTAAAAGAGTGAGAACTTTATTAAAATATCAATTATCTGAAAGAATAACAAATTTATATAAAATTTTAAAAGTCAAATTTTGTTTGGAAAGAAATTTTTATTAATTATTTCAGATAATTCTTGATAACTGGATATATATTTAAGTTTGTTATTAGAAAGACTGTTTAAATGGGATTTTATATATGATTTTTGTTCCGGATCTTTAAAAGAGAATAATTCAAGTAATGAATATGTTTTATCTTCGGCAAACCTGTTGCAATTAGCAATTGCCACAGTCTCGATACCAATTATTAAATTAAAATCATCAAAGTTAAGGAACTCACCAGGAACGAATGCCGGAATAATGCCTTTTACCCTGTCTTTAATAAATGAAGAATACATTTGTCGGGGATGCGGCTTTATATAAATGTTGACATTCTCTTTTTGTAAAATATCCATTATAATATTTAATTCTTTCTCGTAATTAGCATAGAAATCATAATCTTTTTGATTTTGTTCGAAAAAAAGTAAAGCAGGTTTAATTATATTATCAGCTTTATAGCAATATTTATTGTATATTTCAAGGTTGATTTCAGGTAATGAAATTCTTTTAATGTCAAACTTATCAACATAATCAAAATCAAGCATTATGCCGAATTTGTTTTTTATAAAGCGGAATTTAATTCCTGTAATATATTTGATAACCCAAAGCTCGAATAATTTTGCAATGTTGTTTTTTACAACGGTAAAAGGTAAATCCTGAGGATTATCTATTCCGACGAAATTAACTTTATTGCTTAAAGAGAGTTTGGCTACAAAATTATTCGTTATCCAATCAAATACTCTATAGAAGAAATAAACTTCAGCATTTTTGCAATCATAAAAGTATATATTATATAGTTCGGAAATTCTTTTCTTTTCTTTTCTTATAATAAACGGATTACGAATTGAGATGTACTTATTATATGGAATAAATACTAAATTTTTCAGATTTAAATTGAGTGATTCAAGAAATTCGTAAATACCCTTAACATTAATTACGTAAATCGATATTCTTGATTTATCAATATACTTATCATAAATATATAAGCAATATGCTACGTCAACTGGAGCCTGACAGAATATTATTATTTCATTCATATGATTATTGTTTTTTAATAATTTCGAGTATTCTTCTGTAATTCAACTTGATAATAATAGCTAAGACAGTTATAACAAAAAGAATTTTGGCAGAGAACATAATCCAAATATTAATATCATTAAAAACAAAAGTAATAGCAACAATAATAATACCGATTAAAAGGCCTAAAAAATTAAGAGGATTGGTTTTGATATAATAACATTTACGGGCATAATATTTCTTAATGATAAGGGCAACTGTATATGCAAAAATTGCCGAAAACGAGGCTCCATATATACCAAAGTAAGGAATAAGACAAAAATTCAGCCCTACGCTTACAATTGCGCTAAGAACTGTTGCATACATTACCATGCTTGTTTTTTTTTCCTGATATATCATCCTATTGTAAATTCCACTGGCAATATAAATGAAATAAGCCAGAGAAATCAAGGGAATTATTTTATATGCATCTTTGAATTTGCTATCAATGAATATGTATAATATATCCTTGGCAAAAAAAGAAATAGTGAAACATATTATAAGAAGAGCAAGGATGTAATAATTATTAAGTTTTGATAATTTTTGTTTTGCAGTAATTTGGTCTTCGTCATTAGCAAGGCGATAGAATACAGGATTAACAGCAGTTTCCATTGATGAAACAAAAATCATAACCATACCTGCAAGTTTATATCCTAAAGAATAAATTCCGACCTCATTTGTAGAAAAGTATCTTTCAATGAAAATACGATCAGAAAGACTCAATACCCAAGCAGAAATAATTACAGGAAACATAGGTATACTGAATTTTAATGATTCACGTAAAATACTAATGTCAAAACGAAAGTTGATGATTTTATAAGAGATTATTATAAAAAAGGGTAATGTAAATAAAGAAGCATAAAGACCACCTTTCATCATTCCGACAGCTCCTTGCTTCATGAATATTACAAACCAAACCACAAAAATAATATTACAGATAAACTGAAAAATTGATAGTGTAATAAATTTACCAGCATTTTCAATTATTTGATAGTATATTTTGGGGATAAGTGAGTATATAGAAATATATGAAGTTACAATAGCATAAAAAAAGAAAGGATAAAATGAAATTGATTTAAAAATCATTCCTACCTGATGATAGAAAATAAAAAGTATTAAGAGTATTATTGTTGAAATTATAAGAATAGAAATTATTACCGTTCCGAGATAATCTTTTTTTTCTTTATCTGTATTGTAATCATAATAGAGACGATAAACAGAACGTTCGACAGAAAGAGAGAAGAAAATAACCAAAACGCCTGATAATACTTCCATTGAATTTACTATACCATAATCAGCGGGCGTTAGATAACGTGTATATAATGGTAATAGGAAAAAACTAAATATTTTGGGAAGAATATTACCTATTGTATAATAAGAAAAATTCTTAGCAAATTGTATACTCATGGGGTAATTAAATTATACGTATTCATCTGTAATACCATAGAAACTACGAATAGCCAGATGACGATGAATGCTGAAACCGTTTTTATTTATTTTATTAACATCAATATATTTACCTGTATAAATTCTGTCACCATTATGGTCAATATCACTACACCAAAGGAAATCATGTTTCCATAGAATTTCACCCCCTGTTTGAAGATACCATACAAAAAAAGTAAATGCAGTAAGAATAGCTGATGGTAATTTTTGGTTTGAGTTAAATTTAGATATATAATTTTCAGGAGCAACTGCACGTGAATCTTCTAAAATTATTTTACGGATTAGATACCATTTGAAATCAAGTGTTTTATTATTTGCAAAAGATTCTTTTATATACCAATCCTGATTATAAAAACAAGGTTCATTAATATCCGGATCTATTCCGAAAAATTCCCTCATTCTGTTCAATGTTAAAGGCATTTTGTCTTTTGAATATGGAATTCCAAGAATAAGGATATAATTTTTTGATAATTTTGTTAGTAAAGAAGGGGAGTGTTTTATTTCAGGTATAGTATCTGCAATTTCATCTGTGGTTAATATTCCCATCCTTTCTGATAGTGCATTTAGTTCATTGGGTCCGATAAAATTTGTTCCCATGATATTAATTGCCTGTTCTATTGTTGTTCTTTCCATTTTTGATATTCAATTGCCTGCCCGAATGTAGCTAAATGACCCTTTTTACTATATTTTTCAATTTTAATAAATTCTGATTCCAGCAGATCAAATCTTTTTCCCCAACCGGTTTCTTCAAACCAATGAAGATTCTGAGACGTGGCATTTATGATTTCTATCATAATATTAGCATCATACATTGCTTTTAAAAATGTTAGATAAGCTCTGTACTGGTGATAATGTGAAGCAACCAGAATAATCCTCTTCCAGTTTTCTTTTATACACAGATTAATAATCTCAACTGATTGTCCTTGTGTGTGAAAAGAATTTCCTTCAATTATAATATCATTTTTGTTGACTCCTTTGTTTAGTAGTTCAGGTACTATATAGTCAGCAGGGAAACTTCCATAGGAAGGTTCAAAAATTCCACCAGAAAAAACAATTTTTCGAGAAAATTTTTTATTATATAATTCTACAGCTTTTTCAACTCTGAAAAGACCATCTCCCTCAAGTAAAATTATTGCATCTGATTCTTTAAGATAATCATTATCAACTAAAATTATAAACTTTTCTCTGTCTGCTATCATTCTTTAATTTAATTAGTTAGAGTTAGCTAATAAATATATAAAAATTTTTTCTATAATTTGATTAAGAAAGTTTAAAAATAAACTTTTAATTCAGATCATTCCAGAAAATTGGTTCACCTGCATCAATATTTTTATTGAAAGTTCTACCCAATATAACTGATTTATATTTAGGTGGAATTCCAAGAGCTGGTCTTAATTCAATTATATCATCTTTTTCAATAGTCTTACCTTTAGGGATCTCTTTATTAGCATATAAACTACGACGTTGTACAATAACAGTTTCAGATTCTTCCTCAACGACAATTTTTCGTGTGCTACCCATTGCTGATTCAAGTTCATGAATGCAATCAACCATAGTTTTGAATTCAGTTACATTCATTGAATGTGGGTGGTCAGGTCCAATATCTGATTTATTGAGAGTAAAATGTTTTTCAATAACTTTCGCACCCAGAGCAACTGCACCCAAAGCAACGACTAAACCGGGAGAATGATCTGAATAACCTGTCAGAATATTGTAAGCTTTTTCATAAGTCTTTAACACATTTATATTGGCGCTTTCAATTTTAGAAGGATAATTGGTAATACATTGCATTAATACAAGATTTTTATTACCTGTAGATTCAATAGTTCTAATTGCATCGTCAATTTCAGACATTGTAGCGTCTCCGGTAGCTAAAAATATGGGTTTGTTTTTCTTTGCAATATATTCAATCATTTCCAACCATGTTATATCTCCTGAACCGATTTTTATAAAAGGGACGTCGAGTTTCATGCATAAATCTACTGCTTCAAAATCATATGGCGAGGTAGAAAAATGAATACCAATATCATTACAATATCCGGCTATTTCTTCATGCCATTCTCTGGGAAATTCTGCATCTTTAAATACTTCATTAACGGTTCGGCCCCAACTTCCGTGAACTCCTTTGAGTTGCATTTTTTCAAATCCCTTAGCTGCAACTATTTTTTCAGTTATAAAACTTTGGAATTTTGCGCAATCAGCTCCTGCTTCTTTAGCTGCCAGTACAAGTCTTTTAGCTTTATTAATATCTTTATCAAAATTGGCTCCAATTTCTGCAATAATATAAGTAGGATGATTAGTGCCTATAAATTTATCGCCGATTTTAATTTCTTTAGAAAAATCATTCATATTTATAATTATTTTTAAGTTTTTAAGCTAAGTTTTGATATTCTTTAATTGTTTTGGATAATATTTCTGCTTGCTGTTCAGCTTCATTAAGATTCCAGTAATTTGTTTTTAGCTGTATCATTCTTGGTTGTAAATATTCTGCAACAGGACATAATCCTTTTTCATATTTTTGCCAAACGCCATTCCAATGCTGTATAATATTTTGAAACAATGGTTCCATATAAGACAATTTCCATGCTGCATAATATCCATCACCTCCATTTTTCAAAAATAAATCGCGGAATTTATACCAGTCAGTTTCAGGATTCGGAGTGTTTAAAATCATTGAATAACTCCAGTAAGAGTTGACATATCCTTCCGGTTCTGCCTGTCTGATCAGAAGTTTGTTATTGTCATTGTTTATGACATTATCGAAAATTTTAGCTGTTTTTATACGAATATCTACAAGCTCCTGTGCACGTTCAAGTTGACCTAAGACTACTGCTGCCGTAATTTCTGACATTCTATAGTTAAAACCAAGTGAAACATGCCGGCTGTATTGAGGATCCTGAATATCACTACGTGTGATCTTCCCCTGTTTAGCACTTACTCCTGCATAACCTAAACCACAAAATCTTCGGGCTTCGTTAGCAAAATTTTCATTATTTGTAGTTAGCATTCCACCATCACCACAAGTAAGATGTTTGCTTGCCTGGAAACTAAAACTGGAAAAATCACCAAATTCACCAACTATTTTTCCTTTATATTTTCCTAGAAAACATTCTGCATTGTCTTCAATAAGGAATAAATTGTTTTGTTTGCAGATGCTTAATATTTTGTCATAATCCGGAGATAGTCCGTATAATGAAACAGTAATTATTGCCTTTGTTTTAGAAGTTATTTTATCTTTAATAGAGTCAGGGTTTATATTGAATGTTTCTTTATCAACATCAGAAAAAACAGGGATAGAATTGTTATGAAGGACAGCAAAAGCTGTGCTTGACATAGTTAAGGGAGGAACTATAACTTCATCGCCTGCTTTAACCCCCAATGCTGCCAGGGCTGTGTGCATTGTTGCAGTACCGTTTACATGTCCTATTGCGTATTTACAATTCATTAGTTCTGTGAACTTTTTCTCCATTCTGTTATTGAAGATACTATTTTTCGATGTATTAAATTCATTGTCTAATGCTTCAAGAACATACTTTTTTTCAAGTTCAGAAATTCTTTTCATTTTTATTTATTTATTTATTTA
>JAUZOY010000014.1 GCA_030706235.1 Bacteroidota bacterium
ATCTCAGGTACACCATCGGCAAGTTCTTATATTGCTACTGATAGTACAGGTCAATTTATTAAAAACATACCAATAGGTGTTTCAACCTTTACATATCCTATAGGTGATATTACGGGAGTGGCAGAATTTTCGCCATGCACAATTAATTTTGTGATGAATCTTAATCCCGGAAGTGTAGGTGTGAATGTCATAAATGGAATAAATCCAAATAACGGGTCGGTTGTTGATTATATTTCACGTTACTGGCATTTTACTGCAAATGGATTGACTACATATTTATATAATACTGCCTTTAATTATTTGCCTTCTGATGTACATGGAAATGAAAACAATCTTAAAATTTCTCAATATAATACTTCAAATGGATGGGAAACATATTTTTCTCAAAGTACTGTTGAAATTATAACTCATAATTTAAAGCTTACATCTGATTTAAGTGATTTAAGTTGTAGTATTAATAATTCAGATTATACAGGAAGACATAATCTTCCATTATATTTTAAAACTATTGCTTCGGGAAACTGGAATGATCCATCAATTTGGGAAGTATCTACAGATTCTTCTTTTCAAAATCCTACTGGTTGCTCTACTTCTTATTCTCCAAATGCATTTAACTCAGAAGGAATTTTTGTTGTGAATCCTGTTACAATCAACACAAATATTGCTATTGATCAAACTACAATATTCCAGGGTGCTCAGATAATAGTAAATTCAGGTAAAGTATTATACGTAAATGATGGTCCCGGAACTGATATTAAAGTTAAAGGAACATTGGATAATAAGGGAACTATATATAATTCCGGAAGTATTTATGTAGATAATTTTGGAAGATATATACATGACCAGAATAATGGAACAGTACCTTTAATAAACTGGAATATAAATTCATATTGTATTATAAAATGCTCAGGTGCGGCACCTTCGGGACTTGATCAGAACTTTGGCATTTTTGAATATAATAATTCCGGAAATACATTAAATTTATCAGAGAATCTTAATGTGTTAAATAAATTAATTATTAATGCAGGAACAATTAATGCAGATGCAAAGACAATTAATGTAATGGATTCAATAACCGGAACCGGGAACTTAACATATTCTTCCGGCATTTTAAATATAGGTGGTAATTATTCAAATACAGGAATATTTACATGTGGTACAGGAGTAGTAAATTATAATTCTACTCATGTTTCACAGGGAATCAAAGGAACAACTTATTCAACCTTAAATATTTATGGAAGTAATAATAAATATCTTCTGGGAAATATTGTGGTGAATGCATCTTTTAATTTGAATGCAGGAAGTACACTTAACTGTTATGATTTTTCTAATAATGATAAAAATGTAACTTTTAATGACAGTGTACATTGTAGCGGTATATTTATAGTCAATAATAATACCGTAACATATAATAGTACAACAGTAAACCAGGATGTCATTCCGGTTAAATATTATAATCTTATAAAAACAGGTGCCGGAAAATCAGCAAATCTTATAGCTCCGGTTGAAGTTGTAAATAATTTCAGTATTAATTCCGGAACTTTTGCATGTGGAAACTTTAATTTAACATTAGATGGAAATTCAACTAATTCGGGAACTTTTACTATTGGAAATAATACTGTAATTTATAATGGTACTGGAAATCAGAATATAATTCCGGTAACGTATTATAATTTAAGGAAAAGCAATACTGGTACAGCATCATTAACTTCAAATGCAGTGGTGCAGAATATGTTAATTATTGATCTTTTTTCAAAGTTTAGCCTTGGTAATACAGCAACATCATTTACTGTTAATGGCTCAACCCATATAAATGGCTCATTAATTTTTGGAGCTTCAACTGTAAAAACTGTAATATTAAATGATTCTCTTTCAGGAGGGCCTTCGAGTATTATTGATATGTCGTTTGGTGCACATAACTTATATTTGAATGGATATTATAATTATCTTTCAACATTAAATACAGATAATAATTCAAGTACAATTTATTATAGCAAAGCAGGTGAACAGATAATTTTTTCATCGCCGAATTATATAAATATGACTATTTCCGGAACAGGGAAAAAGATTCTCAACGGACCTGCAACAATTAACAAAGTGCTTAATCTTTTTAATAATATATATGTTGATATATACGATTTAACGATAGGTTTTAATGGTTCAATTGTGTCAGGATCTGGAATATTTGATAATTTACATATGATTGTAACTGATTCAACTGGGAATTTAGTGAAAAATGGGACTGATTCTACCAAATATAAAATGGTTTATCCTGTTGGTACAACAAAAACAGGTGCATATTATACACCTTTCGAAATAAAAGGCATAGTTGCATCTGTTAGTGGGGTTGTAGGATTGGCTGTCAGAGTATGTCCATATAAACATCCGAATATTCCTGCCGGTCGAACCGGATTAAGTCGATATTGGATTTTAGATACCATAGGTAATGGGATGTCAGGGATAACAGCAAATTTATATTTTACATTTAATCCTTCAGATTATACGACAGGAATTTATCCTGGGCTCTGGAACGGAGCACATTATAGTCAACTTTCAAATCCAAGTAATCCGGGGCCAGGCTCAAATCCATTTTATTCAATAGGAACAAATATTCTTGTGGCTGAATGGACTCAATTGAATTTTGGAAAAAATTATTACAGTTATCAGTCAGGTAACTGGAATAATTCATCTACATGGACAACAGATATGACTGGTTCAATATCAATTGATGCTGCTGTCCCCGGTCCTTCGGATTCTGTAATTGTTTTAAATGGCAGAACAGTAACACTGCCGGCAAATATATCCACAACCGGATTAAGTTTAACAATTTGTAAAGGTGGAACACTTGATATGGTTTCTCATAAATTTCAAACGTTAAATTGGTTGACAGGACAAGGGTTACTCAGATTAAATTCCAATATATTTCCAACAATTGTAAATAATACATTTTGTGGCTCAATGGGTGGAACTGTTGAATATTATAATACTGGCAGTTTTCAATTACCTGTATTATCAACATATTGCAATTTAATACTAAATCTTGATCTTCCCGGTAGCATTGCATATACAATGAATAATATTAAAATTTTCAATAATTTTACCGTTAAGAATGGAACTTTCAGAATATGTGATAATAATTCTTCACCAACTTCTGATAACAGAATAATAATAGATGTTGCAAATGATGTTTTTGTTACATCAACAGGTTCAATTACAGTTGGAACGTCACCTACAAATACGACAAAATTGCCTTCTACTTTTGGTGGAACTCCACCATATACAACCTGTAGTAATCTGATGAATGCCGGTTATGAGACTGGGGCGCTTGTGCCAAGATATTATGATATCTACCATAAATTCTATTGTGGAGGAAACTTCACAAATTATGGCACTGTTAGTTTTATATGTAGCAGTATTGTTTTACCTAATTTCACAACATTAACTCAAAACGGAGCTTTGACTTTCAGGTTTTATGGTCCTGCAGATGATTCTCTTTATTGCGGAGGGCCAACGGATTTCTATAATTTAATAATTGATAAAGGTGTAGATCAGACATTTACATTAACGGTAAATTCAACTGCATATAAAAATTTCAGATTATTTGGTCAGAATGCATGTGGGGGTGCAAATGGAGGAGCTACCGGTAATCCTGAATTGGATAAAGCATTATGGGTAAAAAATGGAACTTTAAGATTAACTGGGAATACAATAATTCCATCTCTTTCTGAAGGAACATGCGGAAATGGGCCGTTGGGAGGAGGAAATAATCCCAATTCAGATTTTTATATTCCTTCTAATGGTTGTTTTATATTAGATGGTCCTAATGTTGTTGTACTATCTACTGCAGATGATTATCGTGAAGTAAATGTTGCATATGGTATAACTGCAACAAGTGATGCCGTACTTGGAATCAGTGAAGGAGGATGCTCTTCTTATTCTGTTTATGGAAAACTTCAGATTAATAATGGGTATTATTCTTCGAGGGAATCCGGTGGATTTATATTCTGGCCTGCATATAGCGGCACATTGGTTATTAATGGAGGTACTGTGGATGCAAAACAATGCAGAACTGTCGAAGGTAGTACGGGATATGCAACTTTCATTCAGAATGGAGGTACATTAAATCTAAGAGGTCGATATCGCAGAGATAAAACTACGTGGGATATAACTTCTGTAAATGATATAATTAATTCACCTATAGATTATACTTCAAATGTTAATGCAACATGTCTTGGAAGTTCAGTAGGTACCTTAAATATTGATCAGGATGCAAATGTTTTTACTATGACTGGTGGAATTATAAATATATATGATCTTTGTGCAGCATCTCCAAGGAAAGCGATAGAAATTAATAGTTTAGCTGAAAATAATACTATAACAGGTGGGTGCATAAATATTTTTGTTAATCGTCAGAATCAAACATATCAGGTTGCTGCTGATGCAGAATTCCCCAATCTTAACATTATAGGTGGTGTTGATCAGGATTATCTTTCACAAGTTCAGCTAATTGATATTGCTTCGAAAACTGGAGTAACGGCAAGAACAAATCTTCCTCTGATAGTATTGGATTCACTAACCGTAACGAAAACAATTTTAAATGCAAATAATAATGCGAGAAATGTGACAATTGGGGGCAATTTTAAAATTAATAATGCCGGAAGCTATCTTACGAGTGGTGGTACAAATATTACTACTTTAAATGGTGGAATAATGCATTTAGATCAGACAATAAATACATCATTCAATTATCTCGTTATGGGTAGAACAGGTAAAATCAATTGTGATGGTTCTGGACAGAAAGTTATTATTGCAGAAGATTTAAATATTAGCAGTGGTGATACAACGAATGATGGTGGTAAATCATTTAATGTGGCTGGAAATATTGTGAATTCAGGGTATATTGGAGGTTCAGGAAATGTTAACTTAACGAGTGGAATTGTCAGGGGTTTAAGTTTAACGTCAACCGGAACAAATATTATTGCACCATCAGTTATAATTTCTGGAGGAGGAGGAAACGGTGCAGTTGCTAATGCGATAATTATTAATGGTAAAGTAGTTGATTTTATTATAACAAATCAGGGTTCTGGTTATACTTCAGTACCTACAATAAATATAAGTGGAGGAGGAGCAACTGTTAATGCGACTGCAACAGCGATAATTTCAAATAAAAGACTTACAGCAATATGTATAACAAACCAGGGAGCAGGATATACTACGCCATCTGTTACAATTGCAGCTCCGGGTGGTACAGGAATAAATGCTTTAGCTATTCCTGTATTACGTTCGGGAACCAATGTAAATTCCGGTACTATTTTTGGATTGATAATAACAAATCCAGGGGTAGGTTATTCATCAACTCCTTCTGTATCTTTTACAAATGGGGGAGGAGCAACTGCATCTGCTTTGATTACAGGATTAGCTTCAAGTCAGATTTCAGGAGATGGCAATGGTATATTCAATAATTTAATTCTTAATAATAATAATGGAAGTTCAGCAAGTACTCAAATAACGTTAAATTGCGATATAAAAGTTAAGGGCTCTTTTACAATGAGTCAGGACAGACTTTTTGATATCAGTACCAATAGTCTGTATTTTGATACAATTTCAACATTGACAGGTAGTTGGTCGGCCAACAGATTTATCAAAACTGCAGGTAATCCGGCGGATGGAGGAGTAACAAAAGTATTTAATAATACTTCAGCATTCATTTTTCCGGTTGGTACAGGAACAAATTATGCGCCTGCAACTATTCAACTAACTACTTCACCTGCAAAATATGGTTCGATAACAATTCTTCCTGTTCCTGTCAAACATCCATTTGTAACAAGTTCAACTGCTTTAGCATATTATTGGAAAACAATATCTTCAGGGTTTACCGGAGTCGCATTGGGAAGTATTAATCAAACTTATAATTATGGAAATCTTATGGATAATACAGTATATATTCCGGGAAGATTTTATCCTAATGCATGGACTTCAATCAATGATGTCAGTAAAGTAGTTGAATCAACAAATGATATACAATTTTGGGGCGTGAATTATATTGATGGAGATTATACCTGTGCTAATTCTTTTAATTCTGTTATTGTGTATTACAGTCATGCAAATGGTAACTGGAATTCTAATACTACGTGGTCTTTAATAAGTAATTCAGATCCTGCAAATGCGCCTGGTATACCTGGTGCTGCAAACCCTGTAATTATCGGAGATGGAAATTACAATAATCATAAAGTCACTGTTAATGCTGCAGGAGCTGTTTCAGGAAGTCTAACGCTGAGTAAAAAGTCAGTAATTGATGTAGGAGTTACAACAGGTCATAATTTTGGACTGATTCTTCCATCTGCTTACGGATATGGAACATTGAGAATATCATCCAGTGCTTTTACTGCTGTTTTCCCTGGTGGTAATTTTAGTAATTTTCTTAATTGTGGTGGAGGAACAGTTGAATATTATACAACCGGTACTACTGATTATACATTGCCTGTTCTCACCGGTAACCCAAATAAATATGCTAATCTGAGAATTTCTCCAAATTCTGGAAGGTATATTGCTATGCCTAATATTGATGTAACTGTTTGTGGTAATTTCATTGATAGTGGACAAACAGCTACAGGAATAATACGTCTGAATACTGCTGCATCAAGAACACTTACCGTTAAAGATAATATTTATGTATTGGGTGGTAATCTTCAATTCAGAAGCACATTTGGTGCATCTCAGAATATCAGAGTTGATTCAAATATAATTGTAAATTACGGAGCTATTTTTGATATAGATAATGTATCTGGTATAACTAATACCATGTCAATAGGTGGTAATATTATAAATAATGGAACTTTTGATATGAATAAATCCAGTGTTTGTAATGTTACATTTAATGGAAAACTTGATGCTGTCATTTCTGGTACAGGAGCAACAACTGATTTTAACAGACTTACACTTGATAAAGGTATAAATCAAGATTATAAATTAAGAATAAACTCCTCAAATTTTAGTTTGACAGGGAGTCCACCTTCTCTGATATTAAAAAATGGAACGTTCAGACTTATAAGTAATCAGAATATTACATTGTCAACAAGTAGCAGTTTTACGATTCCATCTACTGCTTGCTTGTCAGACAGTGGAGGTGTAATGAATATCTGTACGGGGGCAAGTGATGCATATGATTTATTCCTGTTTGGCAGTCTTGAAGTTTTTAAGGGTAATGTTGTTATTGGAACACCGGCCAATAATAATAATAATGATATTGAATTTGCCTCTGCCGGTGTACCATCTATAGATATTAGAAATGATGCTATATTATATGTGAACGGACAAATAAGACGAAATGCTTCTAATACAAATGGAGCATTGAGTTACAGACAGGATGGAATAAGTTCATGTATAATTGCCGGAAGAAATCAGACAAAATCAAGAGGTAAACTTGAAATTCAAAATCCAGGTAGTTCATTTTACATGTCAGGAGGTAATTTATATTTTGTTAATGGTAATGGTGTTAATTTTGGTGATATATATATATTACCAGATAATTCAAATGTAACAGGTGGAACTATTTATCTTACATCAGGAATTAACAGAACAGGGACAATCGTTAGTGGTTCAGCAATTATTTCGGGACTTACTTCAACTAACGATTTGTATTACGGAATGTCTGTTGCCGGAACAGGTATACCGGCAAATGCATATATTATTGCTATTTTATCAGCATCTTCGGTGATGATATCATCTAATGCAACTTTCGGAGGAACAAATGCTTTGAGTTTCGGATATGCTGGAAGCCAGACTTACTTATTTGATGTAAAAACTCAGATAAATAACCTTACAATTACAGGAGTCACATCAAATACTGCAAGTCTGTCTTTATATGTTAATCCATTAATTCTCAAAGGAAATCTTACGATATCTAATTCAAATAGTAGCCTTTTATGTAATAATCATGATGTTTCTATTGCTGGAAATTTTACAAATTCAGGAACATATACTTCCGGAAACAATAATACTATTTTTTGGGGAGCTAACCTTCAGAAAGCTACTTTTAATACAACTACAGGGTTTAATAATTTTACAGTAAATAAAACTTCCAATATTCTTACTTTATCAGGAAACAACAATCCTGTTGTAAATAATAATATGTATATTTTGAATGGAACAATTGATGATGGAGGTACCACGATTAATGTTTTAGGTGATACTATTTTCAATAATGCAATTCACAGAAGTTCAGTAGCTGGAGGAAAAATGATGTGGGGTAATGGATTTGTGCAAAAAGTTATTTCCGGCAATAATTCAGGAAATTTTGGAAATATTCAGTTGAATAATATACTTGGTGCAAAAATAATTGCCAATACAACAATTAATGGAACATTAACTTTATCAAATGGAATGTTATCAATTGGAAATGCAAAACTCATTTTGAATGATACGTCAATGACTCCGGTTATTGGGGCTTCTTCATCGAGATATATTCAAACAAGTGGTTTTGCATCTGATAGCGGTATTGTAAAACAATATAAATTTGGCCAATATAATTTTATATTTCCTATTGGTGTACCCGGAAAGTATACTCCAGTTTCAATAAATATAACTGCAAATAGAGCCAGAGGTACAGTAAAACTAAAACCTATAAATTTTAAACATCCAAATACAAAGGATGTGTTGAATAAACAATTAAATTATTATTGGAAGATTGATACCACAGGATTCAAAAATCCGACGACAACTCTAATTTTTAATTATCTTGTCTCTGATGTCACCGGTTCTGAAGCGTCATATAATGGAGCAAGATTTATTAACAACGACTGGGCTGTATATGGAGGAACTACGTGGGATAATCCTCCTTTAAATTCCATAAGAACTGTTGATGCTGTTAAGCATACTATTACATTCAGTGGAATTAACTATCTGGATGGGGAATATACTGCAGGTGAATATTCAGAATTTTATCCAAACATTATATTCTATAGTAGAAGTGCGGTTCATGGCGGTTTGTGGAATGTTCCGGCTTCATGGTCTAATTCCGGATATGGTGGTCCTGCTTCATCATTAGTCCCAACAAGACAAGCTGTTTATATTGCACCCGGTGATACTATAATTGTACCTTCAGGATCAGACAACTTGTATTCTTTTAGTTTATTAGTAAATGGTGTCCTGGATCTCGGTTCTACAAAAGATCATAATTTTGTAAATGTTTCCGGTACTGGGACTCTGAAAATAACAGCTGATCCTTTAGGTATATTAAATATTCCTTCTGGTAATTTCAGCTCTTTTGGTTGCTATTCAACATCACCACAGGGAACTCCTGTAACATCCGGCGGAACAGGTGGAACGTTTGAATTTAATAATACCGGATCTTTGAATATAAACTTGCCCAATAAATTTTCTACTTACTTTAATCTTTCAATAGCATCAACAGGTACAGGAGAAGTTGATTTTGTAAATTGTGCATCATCAGATCTTTATTTGAATGGTAATCTTAATATTAAGAAAGGATCATTTGTAAATAACAGTGCCGGAACAGGTAATATATATTTATATGGTAACTTGAATCTTTCTTCCGGAGGTATATTTGATAACAAATCACGACAATTATATTTGTATGGTGACCTGATAAATAATTCTGATATAAATTCATTTAAATCAACCTCAAATTTGAATTTGGCAGGTAATTCTATTCAGACCATAGGAGGTTCAAAACCAACGAAGGTTGTATATTTGAATATATTGAATGGTGTGAAAAATCTTAATGATACTTTGTATGTGGATAATAATCTTTTATTATCAAATGCTTCCGCTCAATTAAATGATAATGGTAACACTATTTATATTAAAGGAACATGGACAAATAACGCAAATTCAAATGCTTTCAATTCTACAGGGACAACGGTATTTAATTCTTTAACAAATCAGGTGATTAATGGGTCACAGTCAACTACGTTCAAAAATTTAACGATTTCAGGTTCTGTGAAAAATTATAGTACAACTCCTCCAACTGCATTTAATGTAACCGGGAATTTATTGTTAGAATCAGGAGGAATTCTCAATATTGATGGTAATAATATGAATTTATCAGGAAACTGGACTAATAACAGTTCATCGTATGCTTTGAATTCTACAGGATTTAGTTGTGTTACGTTTAGTGGATTAAATCAGAAAGTATCCGGAACATCACCCACAATTTTTAATTATCTTACATTTTCAAGTTCAGGAAATGATACTCTAATATCAAATATTACTGTTAATAAAGATTTGACCTTTAATCTAGGTAGTGTGATTACTAAACATCAAAATCTTGTTGTAAAAGGAAACTGGATAAATAATGTATCATCTTCAGTATTTAAATCAATAATATCAACAGATACTGTAATATTAAACGGAACCACTCAAAACATTGGTGGCAGTTCACCAACAACATTTAATAATCTCTATATTTCAAATGGTACAAAAACTCTATTACAAACAGATATATATATAAATAAGGATTTTATAATAGAAGCAGGAGGAATATTTGATTATTTAAATAAAAAGATAACTCATAATGGTGACTTGATAAATAATTCAGGAGCAACATCTCTTTGTAATATTGGAATGGAAGGTACATATATTTTAAGAGGTAGTAATCAGATAATTAAAGGAACATTTCCTACAACTTTCTATAATCTGAATATTGATGGAGGAGGAGTAAAAACTCTTATGAAAACAACTACTGTATCAAATACTTTAACATTTATATCCGGAGTGATAAATACTGGTGCAAACGAAATGACAGTAACAAGAAAAGCTGCCAATGCTATTATAGGGAATTCATCAATATCTTATATTAATGGAAAATTAAGAAGAAGTATAAACTCGCTGGGAACTACCGGTACCGGTTATGATTTTCCTGTGGGCAATACAGCTTTTTATGAGTTAGCTTCATTAACATTTAATAATATAAAAGGTATATCAAATATTTTAGGATATTATAATACAGGTCTTTCCGGTACAAAACCGAATCCAAATACTTTGATTGTAAATGGTACACCGATTGATTCATTACTAAATGGAGGCTTTTGGACGTTAACTCCTGATATTCAACCTTCAGGTGGTACCTATAATATTACTCTTAATGAAATAGGATTCACGAATCCTCCTAATGATCCGGAAAAGATGTCTGTAGTTAAGAGATTAAATGGATCATCTTCGTGGATATTTCAGGGGATACATAATAATGCGACTCAAATTTTAGCCGGTGGTACAGCAACAGCTAAAGCATCCTCGTTAACGAGCTTTTCTGATTATGCTATAGGTTATAATTTATCTGATGTTCTTGCTATTCAGCTTTTAAGATTTACAGCAAGACCTGAAAATAAAACAGTAGAATTAAACTGGACTACATTAACAGAAACAAATAATGATTATTTTACTATTGAGAAGTCAAAGGATGGTTTCTCATTTGAAAAGGTTCTAATAACAAAAGGTGCCGGTACCAGCTCGCAAATGAATAATTACAAAACTTTCGATGTTTCGCCATATTATGGCCAATCATATTATAGACTTAAACAAACAGATTATGACGGAACTTATAAGTATTCTGAAATTATTCCGGTATTCATAAATATTGATAATTCTTTGGCAGATTTGAGTGTTTATCCAAATCCAAATAATGGCAAGAGTTTTTATACTTACCTTACTGGTTTTATAAAGAATACAACTGTTGAAATGAATATTACAGATATTTATGGAAATAGTTTAGAGGCTAATAGTTTATCCATAAATAATGAAGGTTACTATCTCGGACTAATAATTCCGGATCATGATTTATGTAAAGGTGTATATTTTATCTCATGTGAACAAAGTGGAAACAAAGTAGTGAAAAAAGTAATTGTGGAATAATAAATTAAAAAAAAATATAAAGCAATCATAATGAATTTACAATATTGAATAAATCAAACTTTAATGTATTAATTAAAAGATTTTAATTCAAGTTCAAGATTTTTTATATGCTTTTCTTCTTCATTTGCAATTAATAGTATTGTATTACGCATGAAACAATTTGGTAAATATTCAGCTAAATTAACATATAATTTTTTGGAAAGAATTTCTTTATTTATTGCAAATTTTAGCAAAACCGAAATTTCAGTTAAGTTATAATCCGGTTCTGCACCAATTAAAGGAATTTCAATATTTTTTAAATTTGATATTCGGACAAAAAAATCGTGTTTATCTAAAATTGACAATAAGTTATGTTTATGTCTTATTTCTTCTTCTGATAATTGTTCTAAAATTGTTTTTGTTTTAGCTGTTGAAATTTTTTTTGAAATACATTTATATAAAAATGTCGTTTTTTCTTTTTCATCAATTGCATAAAGCAGAATGTCTTTGACAGTGTTTATTGATTTCATATAATTGTAAATTAAATTTAATTAGTCTATAAAAACATTGTATCAATAATTTAGATAGGTGTAATTAAATTGTTTGTAATATCGCAAAAATAAAAGTAATCATTAGGTAAATATTTACATAATTTTGGTTATTAGTAGTAAAATTTTTAGAAAAGTATTTATAAAAAACATTAAACTTTTTTAGAAAAAAATTTCATATTGAAAATTTTTATTACTTTTGCACTGAGTTTGAAAAACATCTCATATATACTGGTTCAGTAGCTCAGTTGGATAGAGCAACAGCCTTCTAAGCTGTGGGTCACAGGTTCGAATCCTGTCTGAATCACTAAATTCCGCAATGTCACTTAAGCATTATACAATTCCAATTTTTATACCTCATTATGGATGTAAGAATGATTGTATTTTTTGCAATCAAAAGAAAATTTCCGGTGTTAAGCTGCCTACTTCCATTAATGAAGTTGAAAATATTATTCAAGCACATCTGAAAACCATTAAAAAAGAAAATTCATTTATTGAAATTGGTTTCTTTGGAGGAAGTTTTACAGGTTTAAGCATCGAAATACAGGAATCTTATTTAAAGGTCGCAAATAAATATATCTTGTCTGGTGATGTTAACTGTCTCAGATTATCAACAAGACCGGATTATATTAATATACAAATATTGGATTTATTGAAGGCATATGGTGTAAGAACTATTGAATTAGGTGTGCAATCAGTTGATGATGAAATATTAAGAATTGCTAAAAGAGGACATTCTATCAAAGATATTGAGTTTGCATCATCCCTAATTAAAGAAAATAGATTTAATCTGGGTTTGCAGATGATGATTGGCTTGCCAGGAGATTCATATAGCAAGTCATTATATACCGCAAGTAAAATAGTAGAATTGAAAGCCGATTGTGTAAGAATTTATCCTGTACTGGTTATTAAAGATACTGAACTTGAAGAATTATATAACAAGGGTATATATAAACCTTTATCATTAGCTGAAGCAATAGAAATTGCAAAAGATATTTTACTGCTATTCGAAAGTGCCGGAATTGAAATTATAAAGGTTGGACTTCATCCTTCAGAAGAATTGAAATCAGACAAAGCTCTGGTTGCAGGTCCATATCATGTTTCATTCAGAGAGCTTGTACTGACTGAAATATGGGGTGAAATTCTTAAAAAATATATGGTAGACTATAGAAACAAGAATATTAATGTTTTTGTTTCTAAGGAACAAATAAATTTTGCAGTTGGATATAACAGCAAGAATAAGAAAAAATTATCTGAGTATTATAAGAAAGTTTACTTTAAGTTGGATAGTAATTTAAAAGGGCGGGAATTATATGTTGATATTTATTGATAAGAAGATACCTGAACAGGCGAAGGATAAATTGGCAAAGTATGGAGAAATTGTTGAATTAGCAAGTAAAGATATTACATATAATGCAATATCAGGTCATCCTGATATTTTTTTAAGTAAAACTTCTGAAAATATTTTTATAGTAGCTCCGAATGCTCCTGAAATTATTTTTCAAAAATTTTCAGAATATAATAAAGAATACGTAAAAGGAATTGATAAAGTAGGTAAAGAATACCCTTTTACTGCATTGTATAATGCTGTATTTACTGATTCACTGTTTATTCACAATTTTAAAATAAGTGACTTTTCATTAATAAATGCAGGAAAGAATAAAGAACATATAAGTATAAGGCAGGGTTATTGCAGATGTAATTTGATTTCTTTGCATGATAAAGCTTTTATAACTTCAGATCCTGGAATATATAAAGAATTAAAGGGTAGGGAATTTCATGTTTTATTGGTAAAAACAGAAGGAATATTACTTGAAGATTTCAGATATGGTTTCTTCGGAGGAACATGTGGAATAATTGATGATAAACTGTTAATAATAGGAAGTCTTAAATATTACAAGGATGGAGATGAAGTGAAAAATTTTGTTAAAAAAATGGGATTAAATATTGTTGAATTATATGATGGCCTTCTTTTCGATGGAGGTGGCATTATTAGTTAAAATATTCTAATAATTAGATCATGTCAGGTCTTCTTTGTTTGGTTCTTTCAAGTGATTTTTCATATCGCCATTTATCAATTTCCTTAAAATTTCCTGAAAGTAAAACATTGGGAACTTTTTTGCCATTATAATCTGCAGGGCGAGTATAGACAGGGCATGACAGAAGATCGTCCTGAAAGGAGTCGGAGAGGGCAGAAGTTTCATCAGACAGAACACCGGGAATAAGTCGTATAATACTATCAGTAACTATTGCTGCAGGTAGTTCTCCTCCGGAGAGAACATAATCCCCTACAGATATTTCTTTGGTAATAAAAATTTCTCTGATTCTTTGATCTATTCCTTTATAATGTCCGCAAAGAAGAATAATATTATTTAGGGTTGATAATAGATTTGCTGTTTTTTGTTCATATAGTTCACCATCCGGAGTAAGGAAAATTACTTCATCATAATTCCTCTGGCTTTTAAGTTGATTAATACAATTAGCAATGGGTTCGATCATCATTACCATACCGGCTCCTCCTCCATATTGATAATCATCTACAGATTTCTGTTTATTGGTAGAATAATCCCTTATATTGTGAATATGAATTTCAGCCAATCCTTTATTGATTGCTCTTTTGATGATAGAATGATCAAAAGGCCCATTAAATATTTCGGGGAATATAGTCAGAATGTCGATTCTCATAAAATTATTCTTCTTTCAGCATATGTTTAATAAATGCATTTTTAATTGTTATTGGACAACGCGAATAAACATATGGCTTTTCTCCTTTTTGTCCTTTTGTTTCTCTGTTTTTTGATTTTGTATTGTCTATGAATTTATTAAATTCTTCATTCGATGAAATAGCTCTCATATAATTACTGCTATGGTCATATGTAAAGAAATACCAATCGTAGTCACTTGTAGCAATATATATATTAAGAACGTCAACACCTCTTTTCTTTTTTAGCAATTCAATATACCCATCTACATATTTATTGATTTGTTTTTTCAGAATGTTCCCTATTGCAATTTGTCCATAGGAACGGAATGATTTTGTTGCATTACTCCATTTTAGTTTGACATTTGGGAAAATAAATGTATGTTGCATTTTCTTATGAACATTTTTAAGCGCTCCATATAAACTTAGTTCGGTTTTTAGCTTTTGAGCTGTTTCAAAATCAAGAAGAGACACAAGCGCTTTATTATATATGTCTGAATTTACGTCAACAGGTTTTAAAGAAGAATTTGTTGATAATTTTTCCGCAATAAATTTAATGCAATCATCATTAAAGAAAAAGTTAAGATCAATGACCATTTCCATTGCAGTTGAGTCCATTGTTGTGAAATGAGTTGCTTTACCAAGAGTTCTGAATGTAATGTTGCCAAGACTTTTTACAAAATTGAATTCTCCTTCACCATAAACATTACAATTATCTGTATTTAAGCTGATATAATTGTCAGCACTTCCAGGTTGTTGAAGTTTGTCTTTAGTTGTAATTCTGTATTCTTTGGCATCTTCATCATAAAGCAGAAACCCTTTGGCATTTAGAATATCAAGGTCAACAGGCTTTATTTTTTTCGAAATAATGGTTGAATATAAATGAACGGAATCTGATGCTAGGTTAAAACCATTGGACAGAGGAGCATTTGTTATATTTTTGATTTCAGCACTTATAGGTATAACGACTTTATTAGGACTGATTCTTTCAGTAAATTTAAACCATGTACTTTGAATTTTATCACAAGTATGTTTAATCCTGGTATATCCATTAAAAGTTAATCTGGATTCGCTGGCAACAAGTTTGATTTTACCATAAAAATCGAAATGAGGGCTTAATTTAAAATCAGAATTATCTGCAATTTCTGCTTCCCCAATAGTTTGTGGTGCCCCTGTTGCTTTATCTACGAAAATATTTGTAAAGTAAATTGATTGATTGTCCATCAAATCCGATACATAGTCATATAAACCGGTTGCAGTATATTTGTTTCTTGCTGTAATGTTTGTTGTTGCATTATAAACTGTATGATATTTTGTTGCAGTATTACAAAGTATCTTAGAATTTTCCAGAGTTTGCATTTCTGCATACTTAAATATTTTAACCTGATTTTTATAAGGGAATATTTTAGCATCTGCTACTTTAATATACTGAACATCTTTCGCAAAAATGAGATTTTCTTTCAGATTATATGTAGCTCTGGATGAAAAGAATCTAAGTGAATCCTGAGAAGGATGTGTTGAAATAAATTCAGATCCTGATAAATCAATATCAGCAATTTCTTGTATTGACATACCTTCTTTTATGACAGTTTTAATTTTAGAAGTAAGTTCAAGTTCTGTTTTATCCATATACCATGTGAATGCATCCATTCTACACATGTATTGGTTAACAGGAAATTCTACAAGAGATGAGCCTCCGTTTGATCTGAATTCACCAAATCTTTTAACAAAATCAATATGTGCGCTGAAGTTTGTTGTTTTAAATGCTAACTCATTTGAACCTACTGTTTTAAGTTTGAAATCGCAAGTGTCTGAGTCAAACTCTTTTTGCTTAAATTTGAACAATCCAGATTCTATTTCTGCTTTCTCAAAATCTATTATTCCTGTACCTGATAGTAATGTCGGACTAAGATTTAAGTTTCCGGTGAGTTTTGAATTATCATACATACTTATTGGCTCAGATTTACTAAATATGCTCATAATATTTTTATATGGCATCCAATGAATATATACATTTTCACCTTTAACAGGAGGATATTGAATATCTCCACCTTGTTCAGCTATTTCAAAAGATTGAGCCATTGTGTTTGTAGAATCAGGGTAGAAGAAAAATTCTATGGATTTTGTTGTTGATTTAAGATATTTTAATGTGCCGTCTCCTCGTAGTCCTTTGTTACTGAGATTAATAGTAGAATAATAATCACCTTTGTCTCCATATAATTTATAACCTTCTTTGGGTGTTGAACGAACAAATCCAAGTGAGTAATCAGGTTGTACTTTTAAATTTTCTTCGAAATCAGGAAATATTCCTGCAGAAACAAAAGTTCCGTTATATGCAAGAGCATCCATATTATGATTATCCAGACTGTCAAGAGTAAAAGGTTTAATTTGAAAATAAAAATTACTCCTTTTATATACACCACCTTGAATGTGAGGTTTGTCGTAATAAACATATGATTCTTTCTTACTAATTAGTATAGGATACTCTGCAAGTGATTTTCTGGATGATTTATTATCAGGTGAATCTATAAGTAATTCACCTTTAATTCCTTCAATAACTGATCTTACTCTAATTAATGGGTAATTACCTTTTTCGTCCATTTTCCTACTTCGGACAAACATAGTTAGTGAATCTACATTGATAAGATCTACTTTAAAGTTATTGTATTGAAAATTAAATTCTTTCCCATAAAATCTGAAAAGACCCGCTTTTACAACTCCTGCGAAGGAAAAGTCTCTGTTTTTTTTGACCAATACTTCTCTGTTTTTGGGAAAAATAAGTACATTTTGAGAATCACTAAGTGAAATTTGATCAACGCCAATAATTTTAAGATCAAAATTTAATAGGTTAATAGTTGCGTTATTGGTTTTACCTCTTGTTAATGAGTTGAACTGAATTACATCATAATCAGTTTTTCTTGCAGCAGCATTATTATAGAAAAATAACTTTTCTTTTAGATTAATCATTTCATTTTCAGAATTGTATGACATGAATCCCATTTTAGAAAGATTAATAACCATAGATTTTGTTTGTTCCAGAGAAGAACGTAAGTAAGTATTTAAGTCTCCTAAATGAATTTTTCTTGATTTAGTTGTTTCACTATATTTTTTAATAAGGGAAAGTGGGTTAATTTCATTCAATCCCTGAATTTTATGCATCCTTGTAATGTCAAAATAACTCACTGATTCGAATAAAACATCATTTTCTGTATCAAGTACTTTAATATTTGATAAATCAATTTTGGGCTCGTTCAATTTCCATTTAATTGATTCAATATACATGTCTATATTATGGTATGAGTCAAAGAATGGACTATCTTTGAAATCTCTGAGTATTTCAACTTCTTTATCCTTATCGGAATATTTTAGCATGATATCAGGATGATATATTGAGTCTTTGTCAAAATATAGTGATAAAGATGCGCTTTGAGAATTAATTCTGTCTTTTTTAATAATAAAACTTTTAGAGCCTATAATAGCGAAAATATATTTACTTTTAAAAGTAAGAAAAGCATTTTCCTGAGCTGAACCTGATCCAATAAATTTACAGCCATGCATTGAAAAACCACCGGCATAATCAACTCCTTCAAATAGTTTGTCGATTTTATATCTTTTTTCGTAGGAGTCAAATTGAGGATATGTGGCTTTATCCTGAGTGACATTTGCAAGTATCTTTTCATTTACAACACCGATTAAAGGCTTTTTAAAAAAAATTTTATTATAAAAAATTACAGAATCGAAAGTAAATTTTGATAAATTAAAAAATAATTCATACTTTTTAAGATTAGCATAAACAGTATCAGGCGAAAAACCGGCTCTTTGCCAGTTAATTGTTCCTCCTGTGCCATTAAATTTTACTTCAGTTGGATAATATACGCCTTTTGTGTCGAAAATAACAGAACTGTCGTTGTTAGTGTAACAAGTTAATTTTAAATTATGGAAAATAATTTTTGGTAAGCTGTCATATTCAAAAGCATAATTATTATTGTCAGATTTCCATATTGTTGAACTTGATTTATAAAGAATATTTGCATTAAATAAATTGTTGCTGATATCAATAAAAGAAATAAACTTAGAACTACTTGAAAGATTTATGAGGCTTTCAAGACTATTTTGCCATGCAAGATAACTCTTACCAGACTGAGATGTATTAATAAAACTCATAACAGAGGAAAGATAGTTATGAAAATGGGGAAATGCTTTCATTTTCTTTTTAAGCATTTTGTTAGAAATTTTATATAATACATCTTTTTGTTCGTCTGTTATTTTACCTGAATTCCAGACAAGAGAAAATTCTTCAACAAATTTTTTACCTTCGCTCCCTTTTTCTTCTTTGAAGAATTGCATTAATTCTTTTAAATATTGATCAGATTCAGAGGTAAAACTTCTGAGTGCCTGTGAATAAGCAATAGAACTCTTTAGAATTATAAATCCAAGAATTATAACAAACGAAAAAGCCTTTCTCATCTCAGTTTTTAAGTTTAAAACTACAAGCTATCCAATGATTTTTTATGATTTTTTCATTAAGTATAAAGTCATATTTTTCAGCTTCATTTTGAATATCTTTTAAATCAAAATCATAGAACCCACTTAAAAGTAAAATACCTTCATTTTTTAGCAAATTTCGGTATTTACCTATATCATTAATTATTACATTTTTATTGATATTAGCAAAAGCATATTCAAATTTTTCACTTATTTTATTGATATATTTTGAATCTACCAGTTTTATTATAATCTTATCTTTCATAAAATTTCTTTCTATGTTTTCTTCAGCATTAGATATTGCATTTTCGTCATTATCAATACATAAAACAGAACTTGCTTCTATCTTTCCTGCTAAAATACCAAGAACACCAGTGCCACTGCCAATATCTATTACTTTTTTATCTTTAAAGTTTAATTTAAGAATGAGCTCAATCATTAAACTTGTCGTTTCATGGTGACCGGTTCCAAAAGACATTTGTGGTCCAATGATAATATTATACTGATAGTTTTTATCAAAGTTATGAAATGGGGCAATTATCTTACATTTTCCTGCAATAACTACAGGTTCATAATTTTTTTCCCACTCTTCATTCCAGTTATGAGATTTAATCAGATTGTATCCGTATTTTATAACTGATAAATATTTTTGCGTAAAATGCGAACAAATTGATTCTATTTTATTTATATCGAAATTTTTGGCCGGTATGTATGCTAAAAGATATTCATTTTCTTCTACGAAACTTTCAAAACCTATTTCTGATAATTCTGATATAAAAACATCCTGAAATGGTATCTGTGGAGTTACAATACTCCTCAATTCAATGTAATCCATAAATTATATTCATTCAGTGATATTACGAAATAAACGTAAATTTTACTGAAAAGTTATTTATTCATTCTTGCTTTAATAATTTCAACAAAATCCCTGCTTTTTAAAGAAGCTCCTCCTATAAGTCCTCCATCAACGTCGTGATTAGCAAATAGCACAGCTGCATTTGAATGGTTACAACTCCCTCCATATAAAATTGATGTATCATCCCCAACTGATTTTCCATAACCTTTTATTATCAATTCTCTTATATGACTGTGCATTTCCTGAGCTTCTTCCGGTTTTGCATTTACTCCTGTACCAATAGCCCATACAGGTTCATAAGCAATAATTACTTTTCTGAAATCTGATTCTGTCAAATTAAATAAACCATCGTTTATTTGTTCATCAATTATATTGAAGTGCATTCCGGATTCTCTTTGTTTTAATGTTTCACCGCAACAATAGATTGGAATTAAATTGTTCTTTAATGCAATTGCAACTTTTAATGCCAGGGTTTCGTTAGTTTCATTAAAATATGCCCTACGTTCAGAATGACCTAATATGACATATTTTACTCCAATGGATGATAACATTTGAGCTGAAATTTCTCCGGTATATGCTCCGCTTTCAAATTGGTTGCAATTTTGTGCTGATACGCCTATACTTTTATTGTTTTTTAATAATTCAACGGCTTTATTAAGATGTATAAAAGGTGGAGCTATTATAATTTCAACATCTTCTATAACTTCTGAGTTTGTTAAATCAATAATCTCTTTGATAAGTTGAATACCATCATTAAGATTTTTGTTCATTTTCCAGTTACCTGCAACGATTTTTTTTCTCATTTTAATAAATTTTATATCTGTGAATAATTTTAATATCTGTAAATATATGTCAAGTTATAGACATAGTTGAATATCTCTCTATCTGTTTCAGTAAATTCAAGCTCACGTCTTAAATAAACATTTTCGGCAGTCTTAATTGCTTTATTAATGTCATATGTTTCAAAACCTCCAATTGCACTTCCCCATGAAAAAGATGGAATAAAATGTCTTGGAAATCCTGTTCCATAGATATTGCAACTAATTCCAACCACAGTTCCTGTATTGAACATTGTATTAATTCCGCATTTTGAGTGATCTCCCATCATAAGTCCGCAAAACTGCAAATTAGTATTAACAAATTTCACCTGATTATAATTCCAGAGTTTTACTGTTGAATAGTCATTTTTAAGATTAGAATTGTTAGTATCTGCTCCAATATTACACCATTCTCCTATAACTGAATTACCTAAAAATCCATCGTGTGCTTTATTTGAATATCCGAATATCACACTATTATTAACTTCACCTCCTACTTTTGAATAAGGTCCAATGGTTGTAGGACCATAAATTTTTGCTCCGAGTTTTAATGTAGAATGATCACATAAGGCAAATGGGCCCCTAACAAGGCTTCCTTCCATAATTTCTGCGTCTTTACCAATGTATATCGGACCAGTATTTGAGTTTAATATTGCGCATTCAATTTTTGCACCTTCTTCAACGAATATATTAGTGCCAATAATTTTATTAGTATCACTTATCGGGGAACTTTTTCTGCCTTTTGTCAGAATTTCAAAATCTGAATTAATAGCTTGTCCATTTGATTCGAAAATATCCCAAACATGATTGATTTTAAGATAATTCCCGTTGTATTCAATATGTTCAAAATTTGATATGTTAGTGAAATTATTGAAATGTAAACTGTCAATTTTTCCTTCTTCGGTATAAATTGCTATAATTGTTTTATCTTTTCTTAAAATTTGATTTTGCTTAAGTGATTTGATTCTTTCAGTCAGATTACGGTCAGGACATATAGATCCATTTATAAGAATATTTTGCGGTTCAACTTTTAAAGGAAATTTTTTTATAAGATATCTTTCTGTTAAATAGCTTACAGATGTATTCAGATATTTTTCCCATTTCTCTTTAATTGTTAGGATACCTATTCTTATATTTGCTACCGGACGAACAAATGTAAATGGTAACAAATCTTTTCTGGAATCATCAAATAGAATATAATTCATCAACTTCAATTTTTTATTATTTGACAAACCTACATTTTTTTTATGAAATGAATAGGAAAATACTCATTAATAAAAAATGTTTTTTTAAAGAATATTGAAATCCAGATAATTCAAAATTTAAAAATCACTAATTTTTCAAAGATTTCTTAATTTAATAAAATAGGCGTGTTTGTTCTTAATTTTCAGTATATTTAATCTACCGCCAGAAAATTTAATAACTGAAATATTTTAAAATCACACGCCTATAATATTTTAGGATAAATAGTTATCTTGTTTTTTATGAGTCTTTTCCGCTTTTATTAACAGCTTTTGTTATTTTCTGAATTATATTGTTATTTTTAGTTTTAGAATTGATTTTCAATATTTCAGCCATAGTAGCTCCGATTTTAGCAGGAGAATCAACAACAATAACCCCATTATCTCTTAATATTTTCTTTTTAGCTTCGGCGGTATCTGCTTTACCACCAATAATTGCTCCTGCATGTCCCATCGTCCTTCCTTTAGGAGCTGTTGCTCCGGCAATAAAACTTACTACGGGTTTTAAGCAATTATTTTTTATCCATTCTGCAGCATCAGCTTCCATTCCACCTCCGATTTCTCCAATTATTACAATTCCATCTGTGTCAGGATCATCATTAAATAATTTTACGGCATCTTTTATTGTTGTTCCTAAAATTTGATCACCCCCAATACCTAAACCGCTTGATTGACCTAATCCGCTTTTGGTTAATTGGTCTATTGCTTCATATGCCAATGTGCCTGATCGGGAGATTAATCCAATTCTTCCGGGTGTATGGATAGATTCAGGCATAATACCAACTTTGCATTCTCCGGGTGTAATAATTCCCGGGCAATTAGGTCCGATTAAACGACTTTGTTTGTATTTTAGATATTCTTTTACATTAATCATATCGCCAACAGGAATACCTTCAGTAATGCAGACTATTAGTTTAATTTCGGCATCAGCTGCTTCCAAAATAGCATCAGCGGCATATGCATGTGGCACAAATATTATTGAAACATCTGCATCGGTTTCTTTGACAGCTTTTTCAACTGTGTTAAATACAGGTCTGTCAAGATGTGTTTTACCGCCTTTTCCTGGTGTTATTCCCCCCACAATATTTGTTCCATAATCAATCATTAGCGATGAATGAAATGTCGCTTCTGTGCCTGTAAATCCCTGAACTAATACTCTTGAATCTTTGTTTATTAATATACTCATAGTTATAAAAGTTATATTCGTTTGTTATGTTTCCCTTTTTTTGACTTTCAAGTGTTTATTAACAAAGTAATCCTCCTCTTTTGTAAATAGAGAGCTGTACTTCAGAAAATTTATTAAGATAAGCAATTTTATTATTCTTTAGATTTTTAATAGTGGAATTATTTAAATCTATTTGAATTTTATCCCCATCTATCAATTCGAGTTCATTAATCGATTTATATGTTAATATAGGAAATGCAGCATTAATAGCATTTCTTTCATAAATAGCTCCAAATGATTCTGCAACTATGGCTTGTATCCCCAAAGATTTAAAACAATCAACGGCTTGTTGACGTGAACTTCCACATCCGAAATTTTTACCTGTGATTACGATATCTCCAGGTTTTGCTTTTTTAGCAAAATCTTCATATCCCTGAAGATTATCAAAAGAATATTGTCCCATTTCTTTAATATCCGTTATTGTCAGGTAACGGTTATGATATATCATGTCGGTATCAATATCGTCTTTGCTTATTATCCATACATTACCTTCAAGAATATGTTTTTTTTCTATATTTTCAAACCTCTTTTTATCAACAGTTATTATTTTTTTATCTGTTTTTTCAAAATAAGCTGGAACTAAAGGAATTTCATCAATTGTGGTGATATATCCTGCAATAGCTGAAGCAGCCACAATTTCCGGAGATGTCAGATAAACCTGCCCTTTACCCTGTTTCCCGGCAAAATTTCTATTTCCGGTACTTAGTGTTATTTCATTTGGTCCATTTTGTCCTACCTGCCCTGCTGCACATCCTGCGCAACCTGCATTTGAAACCATAGCTCCTGCTTCTTTGAAAATTTCAATTAAGCCTTCTTTTAAACATTGTTTCCAAATTTCATCAGTAGAAGGAACAATTTTCAGAACAACACCGGGTGCAACTTTTCTTCCTTTCAGAATTTTTGCTGCTAACCTCATATCTTCCAATCTGCCATTTGTGCAACTACCAATGAAAGCAGAGTCAATCTTGACTTTTTTTACTTTTTCAAGTGGAGCATCATCATGTGGATGTCCTGGTCTGGCTATCATGGGAACAAACTTAGAAAAATCAAGCTCAAAAACTTTCAGATATTTAGCATTATCATCAGCTTTAATAAGTTCAATTTTTTTGCCTGTTTTTTCTTCACAATATTTTATAATTTCAGGGGAGGGAGTAAAAAGAATAATTATTGTTCCCATTTCAGTACCCATTGAAGAAATAGTAATTCTTTCATCGAGGGTCAATTTATCTATATCTTCACCTGTTATTTCTACAGAGTATCCAAGTAATTGGTTAGCACCGAATATTGAAAGAAGGTTAAGTATAATATCTTTTGCACTAATATTTGATGGGCGTTTTCCGGATATATTAATTTTAACGGAATGTGGAACTTTAAACCATACTTTCCCGTTTGCAAAAGTAGCTGCAATATCCTGATCACCCATACCCTGCCCAAATGCACCGATTGCACCCAGAATATTTGCGTGTGAATCCGTTGAAACAATAGTACATCCGGGAAATGCAATTCCTTTATCTATAGCAATATGTGTGCCGATACCTTCATTTATATCAAAAACTTTAATCCCGTTTTCTCTTGCGAATAACCTGCAATACTGTTGATTCGCAGCAT
>JAUZOY010000140.1 GCA_030706235.1 Bacteroidota bacterium
AAAACGAAAAGTGAAAAACGAAAAGTGAAAAGGGGAAAATATAATTAGGTATTGAAATACCTAAAATCAACCCAAGGTCGGCCCAAGGTCAAGGCAAGGTCAAGGTAAGGATAATGGAAATTGTATAGAATTTTTACATTTTCACAACTTTTTCGAGTACGTTCCTGGCTTTACCAGAAATTAATGATTCTCTTGCAACTTCAATAGCATCTGATAATGCTAATTCGGGCTTTGCACACATAATAGCAAAAGCAGCATTTACTATCACAGTATTATTCTGGGCTTGAGTACCATTACCTGATATTATATCGACAAATATTTTTGCGGCACTCTCAACAGACAATCCGCCATAGATATCTTCAGGTTTGTTTCTTTTAAATCCGATAGCTTCAGGACTGACAATATCTTCATAGTCTGTCGTAAAAACCTTAAACTTATCTGTTAAAGATATTTCATCATACCCGTCAAGTGAATGAATTATTACATATCGTTTGTCATGCTTTTGCATAAGATAACTAAACAGCCTTACCAATTCAAGATTGTACACTCCAACAAACTGGAATTTAAGGTTTACAGGATTTGCCAAAGGTCCTAACATATTGAAGAAAGTTTTTACTCCCAGTTCTTTTCTTATGGGTGCTACGAACTTCATTGCCGGATTGAACAGTGGAGCATGCAGGAAACAAAATCCTGTATTTTCGATACATTTCTTCAGAAAACCTTCATCGTTGGAAAATTTAACTCCTAAAAACTCGAGTACATTTGATGAGCCACAAGCAGAAGACACACCATAATTACCATGTTTTGTAACCTTTATTCCAGCTCCGGCAACTATAAAAGAAGCAAGTGTAGAAATATTAAATGTATTTTTGGCATCGCCACCTGTACCGCAAAGATCTATAGTTTCATAGCCATTCATATCTATACGTAAACAGAGTTCGCGCATAGCTTCTCTGAATCCGTCCAGTTCATCTACAGTTATGCTTCTCATAAGATAAACAGACATGAAAGCAGCAACCTGAGAAATATTATATTTTGCTGTTGAAATATTTATCAAGACCTCTTTTGCTTCTTCTTTAGTCAGGGTCTTATGTTCAAAAAGATGATTTAATATTGTCTTCATTACTCATATATATTTCAGCAAAATTAAGCATTTTTTTTAAGAAAAGACCTCACCCCCAACACCTCTCCTTTGGCAGAGCGGTGTAAAAAACTATATATCAAACTATAAGCTTAAGATATTGCTTAATTTAAATAGTTTTTGAAATAAAATCAAAATAATTACTTAATATTCATTGAAATAGATATATGCCCTGAACCAGGAGCCGGTTAACATGAAAGTTAATTCTAAGTAGTTGGCATTGTTTTCATCAAATTTCATAAAACTCCTGAATTTAACTCATTAGTTTTAAGAATGAAACAGCCAGTTAAGTTTATGCTACCGGTTTGCATAAAACAATTCTACTTTATTTTCCGGCTCCGTTGTTCGGACTAAAATGTTTTTAGTTCTTAGAAACTGTTTTGAATTATAAAAAAAAATTACATGCAGCTGAAAATTAAGCCCTCACCCCCAACCCCTCTCCCAAAGGAGAGGGGTGTAAAAGCCCTACGAAGTTTTACTCATTGTAGGATAGCTGACTTCAAACCCCTTTTCCAAAGGAGAGGGGTGTAAAAACCCTACGACGTTTTCTACTCATTGTAGGATAGCTGACTCCCAACCCCCTCTCCCAAAGGAAAGGAGTGTAAAAACTTATTTATCAAACTATGAGCTCAAAAAAAGCATACATCAAATAGTTTTTTAAAAATAAAATCAAAACAATTTCTTAATATTATATTCTAAATCATTAGCCTCTTGAAATTTTAATCAGTTTAAAAGTTTTTAGATGTTTTCGGTTTACAAAAATCTTCAGGAAATAAATATCATCTGCAAGTTTTTTGATATTTATTTCCTGATTATTGTTTGTAATTTCACCTCCGTTGATAATTGTACCCTTAATATCAACAATCTCGAATATTATTCCTTTATAGTCATCAAAATTATTCTGCAAATACATTATATCGGATGCAGGATTGGGATAAAGTTTTAATTCTACATTAACAGGAAGGCTGTCATTAATTTCCTCAATTTTATAAAAGAATATATAATTATTCTTTGAAGCATTAAGAGTATTGTAATCCGAAGTTAAGGAATATTTTTCCAAACCGTTTGTCATTTCATTATTAGTTTCTATAAAGCAATTAAAAGGTTGATTAGAATGAGTTGTAATTGACGAATGATTGGAATAAACTTTGAAAACAAAGCATAATAATGCAGTAAATAGCAGAGTTTTTAATAAATAAGTTTTCATAATCAGTAAGTTTTTTAATTTTTGCCTACTCTAAACAGTTTTGGGCTTTTCTGTTTTTATAAATTATTCTTACAGGTAAGAATAAAGTAAAGTTACAAAATATTTTTTAATTAGCAATAATTTATTTTTTATCATAAGATAATTATAAATGCAGTAGTGTTCATTTATTGGGACACGAGAGCCAATAAAAAAATTTTTGGAGTGATGTATATGTTAGTTGATTAGAATGCAGTGAGAAGAAATAGTAAAGCTGTGAAGTATTTTTTGTAATTTTGCAGTTTTGGAAAAAGAAGATGGATATTTCAGATTTAATTGTAAACGAAGAGTTTAAGGAATACCTTCAGGTAAGTGGCAGCAGGGTTCATAATCTGAAGAACATTAATATAGATATTCCGAGGAATAAATTAGTAGTTATTACAGGTTTAAGCGGAAGTGGTAAATCATCTCTTGCTTTTGATACTATATATGCAGAAGGACAGAGAAGGTATATAGAGACATTTTCATCATATGCAAGACAATTTCTCGGAACTTTAGAGCGTCCGGATGTTGATAAGATTTCAGGGTTAAGTCCTGTAGTAGCAATAGAACAAAAGACTACCAATAATAATCCGAGATCAACAGTTGGAACGACTACAGAAATTTATGATTTTCTACGTTTATTATACTCAAAAATAGCAGATGCTTTTTCATATATTAGCGGTGAAAAAATGATCAGGTATACAGACAGGCAGATAATGGAGCTTATACTTGCAAAATTTGCACAGAAAAAGATCACTATTCTATCGCCTCTTGTGAAGGCAAGAAAAGGGCATTACCGTGAACTGTTTGAAAACATAAGACGCCAGGGATTTCTAAAAGCAAGGGTTGACGGAGAAATAATAGAATTATATCAGGGTTTGCAGCTTGACAGGTATAAAACGCATGATATTGAAGTAGTAATCGACAGACTGATTGTTCAGGATGAGGCTGAACAGAGAATATTGGCAACAATGAACACGGCAATGAAGATTGGGAAAGGGGTGATAATGATATATGATGATTCCGAGCAGAAAATAAATTTCTTCAGCAAGTTTCTGATGTGTCCTACAAGTGGTATATCATACGAAGAGCCTGAGCCCAATACGTTTTCATTCAATTCTCCATATGGAGCCTGCCCTAAATGCAAGGGTATGGGATATATCTATGAAATAGATAATGAAAAAATAATTCCCGACAAAAGAAAATCAATCCGCAACGGAGCAATCGCAACAATAGGTGAATACAGGGAATCATGGATTTTCCGTCAGATTGAAGCTATAGGAAATAAATACGGATTTACATTGAATACACCATTTGAGGACATTCCCGATGAAGCTGTCAGTGTATTATTATATGGTACCGATGAAGTTTTAAAAATTAAGGGAAAAAATACTGAATATTCTCACGGTTATACCTTGAAATTCGAAGGGATAATTAATTTTCTAAATTTTCAGCATAACGAGTCAAATTCGAGTGCATTGAAAAACTGGGCAGCTGAATTTATGAATACAACAACCTGCCCTGAATGTAAAGGGACAAGGTTAAAAAAAGAATCTGTACATTTCAGAATAGAAGGGAAAAACATAGCAGAAGTAGCTGAACTTGATATAATTAATTTATTAAAGTGGGTAGTAGGACTTAAGACAAGTTTAAGTAAAAAGAAATTGAGTATTGCTAACGAAATAATAAGAGAACTTGAGACAAGAATCTCATTTCTTTTGGATGTTGGTCTGGACTATCTAACCCTGAACAGATCGTCGCAAAGTCTGTCAGGAGGAGAATCTCAGCGAATCAGATTAGCAAGTCAAATCGGATCTCAGCTTGTCGGAGTACTATATATACTTGATGAACCAAGTATAGGATTGCATCAGAGAGATAATGTAAGATTGATTAATTCATTGAAGAATCTGAGAGATATAGGAAATTCAGTTATTGTAGTTGAGCATGACGAAGAAATGATAAGATCTTCTGATTATATTATTGATATAGGACCGTTTGCAGGAATACACGGAGGCAGAATTATATCAAAGGGTCAGATAAATGACATACTTAAATCCGATTCACTTACAGCGAAGTATCTTAACGGCCAGAAAAAGATTAAAATACCTGAAAAAAGAAGAGAAGGTAACGGGAAGTCAATCATTATAAAAGGAGCAAAAGGGAATAATCTAAAAAGTATTGATATAGAATTTCCTCTTGGCAAATTTATCTGTGTGACAGGAGTTTCAGGAAGCGGGAAATCTACTTTAATAAATGAAACCTTATACCCTATTCTCAGTCAGCATTTTTATAAATCCCTTCAAAAGCCGCTTGAATATGAATCTATCGAAGGGATTGACAATATTAATAAGATAATTGAAATAGATCAGTCGCCAATCGGAAGGACTCCCCGTTCGAATCCTGCAACATATACAGGTGTTTTTAATGATATTCGCAATCTTTTTGCAATGCTTCCGGAATCAAAAATCAGAGGATACAAGCCGGGAAGATTTTCATTTAATGTTAAAGGAGGAAGATGTGAATCATGTCAGGGTGCAGGAGTGAGAACAATTGAAATGAACTTTATGCCGGATGTTTATGTAAAATGCGAAACATGTTACGGTAAAAGATATAACAGGGAAACTCTCGAAGTAAGATATAAAGGGAAATCAATCAATGATGTACTAAACATGGAAATAGACCATGCAGTAGATTTTTTTGAAAATATTCCTTCTATAATACAGAAAATAAGGACACTTAAAGAAGTTGGTCTGGGATACATTACACTTGGACAACAATCTACAACACTTTCGGGAGGAGAAGCACAAAGAGTGAAACTGGCAACTGAATTATCTAAAAAAGATACAGGAAAAACATTTTATATACTCGATGAACCTACAACAGGGTTACATTTTGAAGATATCAATGTTCTACTTGGAGTACTCCACAAACTTGTAGACAAAGGAAATACAGTTCTGGTTATTGAACATAATATGGATGTAATAAAAGTTGCAGATCATATTATTGACCTTGGTCCTGAAGGAGGCAAAAGAGGAGGCCGAATTCTATGTACAGGTACACCGGAAGAAATCATTAAAAATAAAGATAGCTATACAGCTGAGTTTTTAATTAAAGCTTTAATGCCACATATTAATAATTAAGATTTCGGTAATCAGCACTATCTTTATCTATTTGAACATCTTACAATAATTATTTTAATCTCAGAAGACGCAGAAAATAATACATGAAAATTTTTAGTCTGTTTGTTGTGTTGTAATATAATGACATATATTCAATAGAAGGGAAAAGATATCCTCTGATATAGTGTAATTTATTTGAAAATCCTTTAATATTTGATATTGTTTTCATTTTTCTTCTTATTTTATTAAAGGAGCTTATCTGTTGCAAATTATTTGGATTATCAGTACAAGTCAGTAATGTAATAAAACTATTATTATACTTACTTTGACTTCCGGTATTAAATCTTCTCAATACATGTTCAGGTATTGAAACATTCATATAAGCATTAATGATATAAAATACATGACCTACTATTTGATTCAGTTTAAAATAAAAAGCACGATTTATTAATTCATCCCAGTTTATTTTTTTGTTATACAATCTTACAATTTCCGCAATATCCTGATAGGTACGTAATTGAAATTGATTCATTTCCAAATGGCTTCCAAGATGATATGAAAGATATAATATGTCTAATTCAGGATTAAGTGTAAGTACTTTTTGATGTTCAACGGTATTTTCCAAAGAAGTTTTCCAGACAAGGTCTGTAAATTCTTTTGTAAGAGGATTATTATGTAACAGATGTGAATGGATATCTAATACTATATCATCTTTTATCAGTTCCGGAATATGACGCCAGATTTTATCAGAATTTCTCAACATCCATTTGGTATAGGGAATCCCTACTTCCTGATAACCTGAATCAAGGAGTATTTTTCTGGCAGTAAAAATCTGATTTTCTTTCAATAAAATATCTATATCTCCAATTTGTCTTAGTGCAATATTTTTATAAACAAGTGAAGAAAGGTAAATACCTTTAAGTAATATAATATCTATATTTTCTTTTTTTAAAACATCAGCAACAAACTTGAATTCATGGATTAATTTAATATTATTTTTCAGGTTAGCATAATAGCTGTTTTTCAGCTTACTAACCACATGTACAGGTATTACTTCTTTATTATCGAAATTACTGATATTGTTAAATAAAGTAGGAATAATGCCATTTCTGTATGCATTAGTAAGAATGTAATCCCAATCAAGGTTAGGTTTTATTAAATCAAAATCTACCTCCTTAATATTTATCCCTGAAAAAGAAATTAAGAATTTATCTTCCTGACTTAGTTTATTTAACATTTGATTTTCAATTAACACAAACTTAGATTAGTTTCATAACAATTAATCTACCATATTACATTTTATATCAATTATTGAGCCAAATTTGTTTTTAAAAGACAATAAAATTATTATATTCGTTGCATTCTATATATGCAAATAAACAAAATAACAAGTAAATCTATAATTTTATTAGAATCAAATGTGCTGATTTGTAAATTCCAAAATTATTTTTTTCAGTTTATAACAATTTTTATTCTTATCTTTGAGATAAATTAGATTTGTCGAAATGAGTATTTCCTTTAAGATACCTGTTAACCTCAAATGATTTCAATTCATTATAATTCAACCCTCACAAAAATCATAGTAAGATGAAAGCAATAAGATTTACAATCACATTTTTATTTCTGTCATTATTTATCTCAAATATTGGATATTGTGGGAATCTGACTTCAGGCAATCAGATAAAAAACCATGAATACCGACCATATACTAAACTAAAATCTGACGAATATTTAAAAAATACAATTATATTTAAAATAAAGCCACAATACCGGAATCTATGTAAAGCAGTAGGAATTGAAGATGAAAAATTAAAAACTATATTTATAAAATTAGGGGTAAAATCATTAGGAAAGATATATCCAAATCATACACCACCATTACAAAACAAGAGTTTTAATAGTTCATTACAGGTTGATTTATCATTAATATATGAGTTGGAGTATGCTAATTCATTTGATATTGAAGAAGCTATTAATTTATTATATAAGTCAGAATTAATTGATTATGCTGAACCACATTATATACAGAAAACATTATTAACACCAAACGATCCAAATATTTCATCACAATATCACTTAAATCTTATTCATGCATATGAAGCCTGGGATATTTGTACAGGAGATACAAATGTTGTTATTGGTATTGTAGATACAGGAACAGATTTTGGCCATCCGGATCTTGGAAATATAAAATATAATTATAATGATCCGATAGATGGGAAAGATAATGATGGAGATGGATACATAGATAACTTTTACGGTTGGGACTTAGGGGAAAACAAAAATAACCCACAATGGGATGCTAATGAAAGTCATGGTGTATTGGTAACAGGATCAGCATCTGCAACTACCAATAACGGTATTGGAATAGCAGGTGTAGGCTTTAAATGTAAGTATTTACCTATTAAAGTTTCAAACTCTGCCGGAGCATTGACCAAAACTTATGAAGGAATAGTATATGCAGCAGACCACAGATGCCAGATTATTAATTGTTCATGGGGTGATTCAGCATCAGGATATAGTCAGTATCATCAGGATATAATTAATTATGCCACTTATAATAAAAATTCACTTATAGTAGCATCAGCAGGTAATGCTTCTAATCAAAGCATTTATTATCCTGCAGCTTATGAAAATGTAATTAGTGTTGCCGGTTCAGATCAATCAGATGTCAAAT
>JAUZOY010000141.1 GCA_030706235.1 Bacteroidota bacterium
ATAAGTTTCCTGAAAAACCTGAAAAATAAACCTATGGTAATATTCATCACTGCATATGAAAAGTATGCTCTTGAGGGTTTTGAACTCGATGTTCTTGATTATCTCCTGAAACCTGTTCCATTTGACAGATTCTTCAAAGCAGTGAATAAAGCGCATGAATATTATAACTTCTTAAATAATGCTGAAACAACGCATAGTTCTTCTTTAAATTTTATTTTTGTCAAGGCTGATTACAAAATCGTTAAGGTCAATATTGATGATATCCTTTATATCGAAGGCCTGAAAGACTACATTAAAATATATACAGTCGACAAATTGATTCTTACTCTCTCTAGTTTGAAAGCAATAGAAACAAAACTTCCGTCGGATAATTTTATCAGAGTACATAAGTCATATATTGTTTCGGTTAAACGCATTGAGTTTATTGAAAGAAGTCATATTAAAATTAAAGATATTAATATACCTATTAGCGATAACTACAGAGATAAATTCTTCAAGATTGTAGAAAAGAATAATATTTAATCAGAGTCTGTTTTTTTACTGTCATGCTGAATTCGTTTCAGCATCTCGTTACTGAAAATCCAGATAGATAATTTTAGAACTTTTATCTATGAATAATTGAATTTATGCAGTTTGTATTATCTCCTTGTATAGTTAATAATATGATTCATTCTCAATGATTGTAATGTTAAATGCAACTTATATTTTTCAGGTCGGAAGGATAATAAATTTTGTGTAAATTTGCAGCATAACATTTAACAGGCAATTCTGATTTTGAGAAAGAATAATACACATATATATGAAGTCGTGATATACAGCGTGCTGTTTTTTCTCCTTGGTACTAAAAATTCCTATGCTTATATTGATCCGGGAGCCGGAAGTTATATACTTCAGATAATAATTGCTTCTTTTTTAGGTGTTAGTTTTGCAATCAAAATTTATTGGAAAAAGGTGAAGACTTTTATATCCGACCTTTTCAAAAAGAATAAATAACTATCTTGAAACAAAATATCAGTTCTACAATACATCCTGCATCATTCCGTGACCGTAGTGGATTTATATTCACAGTAAATAAAGAGGTTTACAGACAGATAAATAACATTTACAAAGATGAATATGAAAAGCTGATGAAATCAGGTTTGTATGATGAACTTACAGGCAAAAATTATTTGCTTAAGCATGAAGAAGTATCCCCAGATTTATTATCTGGTCCTGATGGATATAAAGTCATAAAGCCTCAGTTGGTTGATTTCATTATTTATCCATACGAATGGAGCTTTTCGATGCTTAAGGATGCAGCAATCCTTTTGCTTAATATACAAATTACAGCTTTGAATTATGGTATGACTCTCAAAGATGCAAGTGCTTATAATATTCAGTTCAGTCATACAGGACCTGTTCTAATCGATACACTTTCTTTTGAAACATATAATGAAGGAGAAGCCTGGAAGGCATACGGACAGTTTTGCCGTCATTATCTGGCTCCTCTTGCTTTAATGTATCATATTGACAACAGGATGATAAGACTATTAAAAGATTATATTGACGGCATTCCTCTTGATCTTGCATCTAAACTTTTACCCGGGAAAACAAGATTCAACTTCGGAATACAAACTCATATACACCTTCATTCAAAATTCCGGAAGAATTATTCTTCAGGTGAGATAGATAAATACAAAAAGAAAATATCCAAGACAGGACTACTCGGAATTATCGACAACCTGAAGAATACATTAAAAAAGATGAATTTCAGACCCGGTGAAAGTATCTGGAATGATTACTCACGTAATTCAAATTATACAGAAGATGCATTTGAGAATAAAAGAGAAATAGTTAATGATATTCTTGATTATTTGTCAGTTGAAGCTGGGGGTAATATTATTTGGGATATTGGATGTAATACATGCACTTTCAGCAAAATTGCAGTAGAAAAGGGATTTGAAGTAAGAGCAATGGACAGTGAACATGATGTCATTGAAATTAATTACAATAAACATATCAAAGGAATTGATGTTTTTGTATGTGATATTACAAATCCCTCGGGTGGAGTAGGGTGGTTGAATCATGAAAGGGAATCGCTATTGGACAGAGAAAAACCTGATATTATTCTGGCACTTGCCCTTATTCATCATCTTGTTATAACTTCCGGCATTCCTTTCCGTAAAATTGCCGAAGGATTTAATGAAATATCTAATTGGGCATTAATAGAATTTGTCAAACCCGAAGACTCTCAGATTAAAAGAATGCTTCAGAACAGAGGGAATGATTTTGATGATTACAACACAGATAACTTCGAAATGGAATTCGGAAAATTCTTTGATATAATCATTAAGAAGCAGATTGTAAATTCAGAAAGAATTGTTTATCTGTTCAAAAAAAGAATAGACTCAAAATAAGTTTTTCTCTTATTAACTCACAAAAACCACAAATTCCTCTGCCCAAACGATGGAATCTTGTCACTTTCAAAATGCGGATAAATCTCAGCCACCATCTCAGGATACTTTATCGTTACCGGCAGATTCTGCTACTATCCTGTGGATGCAATTAATGATGCTGCAGGTGCTTTTACATACAGTGATTATATCCCTGTGGATTCAGCTCTGGTTGCTCCTGCTATCATAACTGCAACCCTGCCCGGTGCGCCTGTACTGCCTGCAAATGTTTCAGTAATTAACGCTGTAGGTATTGAATTCTATCAGGAAGTAAACCTGCAATACTATCTTTTTGCAGAATCAAATGCAATGATGGTCAAATTAGTAGGTTAGTTCATGTTAATTTTTTAAAAAAAACTGACAGGTATCACTCCTGTCAGTTTTTTTTTACCCCATAGAGAAGAGGGGAGTGGTATGAGTGAAATTTTATGAACAGAATACTCTTACTTCGAATGGCTTTAATGGAATAGAAATAGTATTGATATTAAGCATTCTTACATCACGGCTATCGATTCCTTTGGCAACTTCTCTGATTCTGTTTATATCCCATGGCCAATGGAGTTGATATTCCGTATATTCTGCGTTTTTAAAATTCGCAACAACAATGACCTGGTTGTCACTTCCTAAATTAGTGTTATTTGTACGGCAGTATGCAAAAACTCTTTCTGCATCATTGTTGTCAATGTTTTGATTAAAATGGAAAAATTCAATACCATCGCGTTTCAATGCCGGATGATTTTTCCTCAGATTTATTAATTCACTGACGTAATTGAATAACTTTGTATGTCCTTTGATTTTCATTCTATCCCAGTCTACAGGATCGGACATCTTTAATCGCCAGTTATTATAATCAAGATCATGAATATCACCGAATTCTTCACCCGCTAAAAACATTGGTATACCTACTGAAGTCATTAATATTCCAAAAGCACCTTTTGTTTTCATCAAACCTAATTTATGTGCTTCCTGCAGCATTTTCACTCTTCTGAATTCATCGCTTGTTTCTTCAACTGCATTTTTTACCTGAGTTATTGCGTCAACTGTTAGTTCTCTTTCTCTGGTATTGGTTGTGATATTTTCCATCAGCCTGCTCATTGTATCGTTTAATAATCTTCTTTGATTATTTCCCTGAACATCATGAGAAGTAAAATATATTATTGATTTAGCCAGATCGGTATTTCCGGAATGAAAAGTTTTGTCAATTTCACTCCAGACCTTGTTGTTAGAGATCATATTTTTAATCCTTTCAGATTGTGCTGTGCCGTTTTCAGAATGAAGCTCATCATGGATAAGATTTCTGATCTCATCTTTATAATTGAAGTTCCATAGAGCATCTACTACAATTTTCCCATTTGGATTTCGCGTATTGTCTTCGGCTATTTCAGTTCTTCGTGATGAGTCTTCTGCAATAACTATAAATGGTCGGTCTGTAAAATTTCTGTTGTGTACACTCCAGGCTCTTTCTCTGAATTCCTGAATGAATTCATAATTATTTATGCCTTTGAATTCATCTATTCTAAAACCATCAATATGAAATTCTTTGATCCAGTATTCAGCCATACAGTATTGAAGATCTCTTGCATTATGCGGTTCACGGTATCTGAACCATTTAGCTCCATAATCATACCCAAAGTCTCTTCCTTCCTGATTCAGATTGTTCAGAAAATATGTTTCTTCAGCTAATTGAATAAGTGGGTTATCCGGAGTATGATTCATTACCACATCCATTATTACTCTGATCCCATTCTGATGGCATTTTTTTATAAGGTATTTAAAATCAATAGGAGTTCCATAATCAAAATCGGTTGTAAAGAAAAAACGGGTTCCGTAACCCCAGTTTAATGTATCTTTAGAATCCTGAACAGGAAGAAGTTGAATGGTATTGATCCCCAGTTTTAATAAATGATCAAAGCGTTCAAAAGCTACTCTTTCAAAAGTGCCAAGACCGACTTCCCTGCTCATTCCTTCTTCAGCGGAAGACATCCAGTGCAATGGCATTTCATAAATGATCATTTCATTATTGTTCTTTAGCGGCTTTTCGGGATTAAGTTCATTTGTCCAGTCAAATTCTTTTCGGTACCTCTGCTGATTCTTAATATGGAATGTTCCTCTATAACCGCTGAATTTGGTGATTTCTTCAGCAAAAGGGTCTGCTACAGTTCTATTGTTATCCAAAATGAACTCATACTCATAAGTTCCGTCTTCTAATTTGAGAGATGCCAAATCAATCCAGTAAGTTCTGTTTTGTGCATCTCGTGTCATTTTTATTTTTCTCCATTTATTTCCGAAATCGCTTCTGTCGGTAATAAGTGCAAAGCTCATATCCACATTGTCAACATTTGTTACTGGGATACGGATAACATTCGTTTTATTGATTATTTCTGAGTTGTACATAGTATATTGGTTTATTAATAAAAAATAAATTAAAATAATTTACAGCAAAGATATAAAATAATAATGACATGGTATTGTAAAAAATAGACAAAAAGTATTAATATAATGATAAAGTGTCGTAGTGCATCTTGCTTTTAAAGAGAATGCCTTGTCCGTTTTTTTTTATTGATTAAATAAATTTTTATTTTTGCACTTTCGTATAATAAATAAAAATCTATTAATATTTAGGATAATTATGACAGTTTTAAAAGCTTTCAAAGGTATCAGGCCAAAGATGGAGTTAGCTGCTAAAATAGCTTCCCGACCATACGATGTTTTAAATTCAGAAGAAGCAAAGATTGAAGCAGGCGACAATCAATATTCTTTTTATCATGTAATTAAACCGGAAATTGATCTGGCTGATGATATTGATCATTACTCTAAGCTTGTTTATCAGAAGGGAAATGAAAATCTACAGAAAATGATTAAAAACGGATGGTTGGTTCAGGATGAATCTGAATGTCTTTATATTTATGCTCAGACAATGAATGGCAAAACCCAGTATGGAATTGTTGGTTGTGCAGGTGTTGAAGATTATATGTCCGGTAAAATTAAAAAACATGAATTAACAAGAAAAGATAAAGAAGAAGACAGAATGAATCATGTCAGGGTTACAAATGCTAATTCTGAACCTGTTTTCTTTACTTATCCTGCAGTAAAAGAAATTTACGTAATAGTTGAAAATATTGTAAAAAATCAAAAACCTGAATACGATTTTGTTTCTGAAGATGGTTTTGGTCATCATTTCTGGACTATTAAAGATAAAAACACTATTGAAAGATTAATAAATCTTTTTGCTAAAATTCCTGCTACTTATGTTGCTGATGGTCACCATCGTACTGCAGCAGCTGCACTTGTCGGAAACGAAAGAAAGCAGAATAATACTAAACATACAGGCAAAGAAGAATATAATTATTTCCTTGCAGTTCATTTTCCTGATAATCAGCTTACAATTATTGATTACAACAGAGTTGTAAAAGATCTTAACGGTTTAAGTAAGGATGATTTCCTGAAAAAAATAAAAGTGCATTTTGATGTTTTGGAAGAAAGCAGCAGCATAATTAAACCAAATAAACTTCATAATTTTTCAATGTATCTTGAAGGTAAATGGTATTCTATGAAAGCTAAATCTGATACATATGATAACAATGATCCTATTGGTGTTTTGGATGTAACTATCCTTTCTAAATATGTCTTGGATGAAATTCTTGGCATTAAGGATCTAAGAACTGACAAAAGAATAGATTTTGTCGGCGGAATCAGAGGTTTAGGAGAACTTGAAAAGAGAGTAAACAGCGGTGAAATGAAGGTTGCTTTTGCATTATATGCTGTTACCATGGATCAGTTGATAAATATTGCTGATACCGGTAATATTATGCCTCCTAAAACAACATGGTTTGAACCAAAATTAAGAAGCGGACTGGTTGTCCATAGTCTGGAATAATTAATTGACAATTGATAATGGAGAATTGACGATGATTCGTTATCATTTATTTTAATAAATATTATAAAACCTGTCAGGTTTTGACTCCTGACAGGTTTTAATTAAAATAATAATTTATATAATCAGGAGGATATATGTCAGTAACAGAGGCTTATCATTTAATTAAAAGTGAAATTCCGGAGCAGGTGAATCTGATTGCGGTATCTAAAACTGTATCCACTGATAAAATTCTTGAAGTTTATAATGAAGGGCAAAGGGCTTTTGGTGAAAACAAAGTTCAGGAACTTTTATTTAAATATAATGAGCTGCCAAAAGATATTGAATGGCATTTAATTGGTCATTTGCAAACCAATAAAGTAAAGCAGGTGGTTCCTTTTGTCAAAATAATTCATAGTATTGACAGTTTAAAATTATTGATAGAAATAAACAAAGAAGCAAAAAAAATAAATAGAGTAATAGACTGTTTACTGGAATTTCATATCGCATCGGAAGAAACAAAGTTTGGCTTGTCTCTGGATGATGCAATTGAAATATTAACTCATGATGATTTCCCTATGCTTTTAAATATACGCATTGTCGGAATAATGGGAATGGCTTCTTTTACTGATGATATACAAATAGTTCGTAAGGAATTTCGTACTCTTGCAGCGTATTTCAGAAAGTTGAAATACGGTTATATGAAATACAATCCATACTTTAAAGAAATATCCATGGGAATGAGTGATGATTTTAAAATAGCTATTAAAGAAGGGAGTACAATGGTGAGGGTCGGTTCTGCAATTTTCGGAGAAAGGGTAAAAAAAACTGAAGAATGAAAAATCGTGTATAAATAAATAAATTATGAGAAAAACGAATGTTTTACGGATATTATTGATATTTTTATTATTATCTTTTTGTTCTGTTGAAATAAGTTTTGCTCAGAAAAAGAAAAAAGAACCTGCAAAACCTGACTGCAATGCATTATTTTCTGTTTATGCATACAACAAAAAAGATTCATGCATTAATAATTCAAAAGGCTTTTTTATTGATACTACCGGAACAGGTATTACACTGATAGGGGTGTTTAAAGGCGCAACAAGTATAAAGATTATTACTTCAGATAGTTCTGTATTTGAGGTTGATCGTATTACTGGTGTTGATGAAACCGGTGGAATTGTCAGGTTTTCTATCAAAAACCCGGAATCAAGAATGTTTTATTTTTTTAAAACTGTTGATTACAAGGTTGATTCTAATGATAAGGTTTTTGCATTCAAAAATAAAGTATTAGATGAAGGTGTTTTAACTAAAGTAAAACTTATTCCTCAATACGGGAATTTAATGTTTTGCAATTTTAATAAAAGGTTTTTACAGAATGGTGAAGCAGTTTTTAATAAAGTGTATCAATTAATTGGAATTGCTAATGAAAGTCTTTTGGGAGATTCTTCAAATATATTTGTAATAGATATTGAAAGGATTAAAAAGTTTAAAACAATTAGAAGAGCTAATAGTCTGCAGGATGATATATCAAGAATATTCTTTAATAATTACTTTCTTAAAGGCTTGATTGCAGTTGATAATTCTCATGTTGATACTGCAATAGCCTGTTTCTCAAAGGCAATAGAAAATTATTCACGTGATCCGGAAGTATATTTACAACGCGCCGAATTGTATGTTCTTAAAAATGAATATAAAAAAGCTATTATGGATTATACTTCAGTATTGGAAAGAGATACTAAAAATGATAATGCATATTATGGTATCGGTAATTGCTATTTCAATATGCACATGTTTAATGAAGGATTTGATTCC
>JAUZOY010000142.1 GCA_030706235.1 Bacteroidota bacterium
CAGAGTAAATCTTAATGTATTTTCAAGAGGATTTCTCTGCTCAGTAGGTATTAAATAAGCAAAATCAAGACCAAATACATTATACCTTACACCTGCACCAACAGTAAAATATTTTCTGTTACCTTTTGTCTTATCTTCATAAAAAAAGCCACTTCGAATAGCAAATTGTTTATCATACCAATATTCCACTCCTGAAGCAATATTGAATTCTCTTAACTCTTCTTTGAAACCACACGGCGCATCAGAAAATGAATTAAATATACCACTGGCAACAGAAACATTTGAATTATTCAACTGTAAGGTATCATGACTATTTGGCGTAGGAACTAGTAACTTATTAAAATCGACCATTACAGAAATAGTATTGTATTTATCTAAATCAATAGTATAACTAGGACCAAATCTCATATTTATAGGTATAAAGTCTTTCTGTGTATTATCGGTATACGATATTTTACCTCCGATATTAGATAGATCCAAACCTAAAGCTAATTTCATTGGTATATCTTTTGCTTTTAATTTTTTCTGATAATAAAAAGATACATCAGCAGAAGCATCCTGACCAGCATGAGATGCACTTACCCCTACATATGCCCCACCAGTTAGATTTGAATATATATACCTGAGAGCTACACCACCTGAAAAATCATCTGATAATTTTCTCGAATATGCTACATCTATTGAAAATTCATTTGGTCTGAACTGTCCGGTATTAGTTCCTATTGCATCGGTAAATGTTATATCTCCAAGTGAAAAATAAAGAAGGGAAGCTGCTACAGTTTGTTTTTTGTTTATCTGTTTATAAGCTGAAAGATATGCAAGATTAATGTCCGGTACTAAAGCTCTCAACCATGGACTATAAGATATTGCAACACCCATATCCTTTTCAACAAAAGCATATTTTGCTGGATTCCAATGCATCGAATTTGCATCAGGTGTAGAAGAAACTCCTGCATCTCCCATTGCACCTGCTCTTGCATCAGGAGCAATAATCAAAAATGGAACTGCGGTAGTAATTGTATTTACCTGCCCTGAAAGTTGATTTACAGTCTGAGATATTACTACATTACTGAAAATTAAAACGACAATTACGCTAAAAATAATTCTTCTTGAAATAATCATCTTCTTATTATATTGTTGAAAAAATTTATAACGCTACAAAATTTTGTTTATTACTTATTATTTTTAAATTTATTAATTATTATCTAAACAATAGAGCTTTTTTAACTTTAAAACTACTTTTTTTTGATATTATAACAAAAGGCCCCAAATTATCGGGGCCTTTTGTTATCTTTATTTACTCAATTTTTCAAGTTCATCAACACGCTTCTCTAACTTATTAATTATTTCCTGTTGTTCCTGAATTGCCTTCACAAGTACGGGGATCAAACTCTCATAATCAACCGTATAATAGCCTGAAACAACTTGCGGTTTATTGTTTTTTCCTGAAATTAATAATTTTCGCTTATTATCAGATAATTCAGGAAATACTTTAGCCAGATCCTGAGCTATAAAACCATATTTTTTCCCCTTTGCAAGACCCATTTTCGGGAATTCATCAGTTCTGAATTCATATTGCTTCGGTTCTATTTTCATAACTCTTTCCAAAGCATTATCTATTTGTGAAATATTTTTCTTAAATCTTTTATCTGATACCTTAAATGAACTTCCTGTATAAGCTAAGTCACCCTGAAAATATCCGGCATAAGCACCTGTTACTGATCCTAATCCCACAATTGCACTGAAACCGGTAATTGTATCAACCTGTCCTAATACACCTATTCCACCTCCGGAAAATTTACTACTGGTAGCATCTCCTAATACTGCAATTTGACAACTATCAGTGGCATTTCCGGTAATACCAAATGAATTCATTCCTGATGAAGAACCATAAACACCATTGGATTTATCATTTATTGAAACACCATATATTCCGCTTGAATTCTTAGAAGTTGTTTGTCCAATAATTCCTGCTGCACCATTTGAATTTACTGCTATAGCTGCACCGGTAGCATTATTATGAGCAATTTTTAATGCAAAAGTTGTCGTACTATTAATTCGAATAGATGCATTACTATAAATAAACTTTACAGAATCACTTCCCTTAAAAATATCTAAATCGCCATTATTAGCATTAATAATTCTTCCGGCTCCGGCACCTGTATAATCATAAGCCTGTTGAAGAGAAACCTGTGCAGCACCCCAGGCAGGTACGCCTCCATTAACAGTCAAGACCTGACCGTTTGTTCCTATGCCAAGTCTTTGCGGACCTGTTGCATCTCTGTAAATAATATCTCCGGCAGTTGTCATCGGACTAGTCAGTTTATTATTGAATGTCGTCCAGTCTGCACCTGATAAATAACCATCTGTTCCTGCTGCAGCTTTTGATAAAGAAATTGAATTTGCAGCCCTTGTTAAAGGAGCATTAAATGTTAATGCATTTTCTTTATTATTGAATGTTGTCCAGTCAGTATTTGATAATTTACCTGTATTAGCCGCACTTGCAACGGGAAGATTAAAAGTATGAACTGTTCCGGCTGAACTAATACCAAAATCTGTTCCGGCTACTCCTGTAGCAAAAGTTTGTGTGGTTCCTGTCAAAGTATTTAAAGAAGTTATTCCTCCTCCGGCAGCTCCAAGCGAATCATTTCTCCAATCCGGATTACCGGCTGCATCTGTTTTCCAGACTTTATTTGCCAAGCCAGTAGATTTTTTTACGAATCCATCATTTGCAGAAGAATTAATAGAATGTGTATGATTTGCTTTTGCTACAGAATTAGCACCTCCTGAAAAATCAGCAGAGACTGTTATAGGTGTTGATCCATCATATGTTAAAGATGTTCCCGTAAGACCAGCGCCTATAGATAATACTGCAATTGATCCGATTCCACCACCACCTCCGGCAGCACCGTCCTGAGCCAATATTTGCCATGCTGAGCCATCATAGATATATGATCTTTTATCAGTAGTATTATAATATGCATTGTTTAATGACGGACTTGCGGGTGCCATAACTAAAGAGCCCAGCCATTTAATTGAAACTGCGTCAGCACCTGCCGGTCCCTGAAGCCCCTGAGCTCCCTGAAGTCCCTGAGCGCCTGCCGGTCCAGCCGGTCCTACTGCACCTGCAGGTCCTGTCGGTCCTACCAGTCCTTGTGGTCCCTGCAACCCTGCAGTTCCCTGTGGGCCAACGGCACCATCTTTCCCATCTTTTCCTGCGGGTCCCTGTGGTCCCACTGCACCATCTTTTCCATTTAATCCTGCCGGTCCTTGTGGTCCTGTTGCTCCAACTGGACCTATTGCTGTAACCCATGTTGAAAAACTTTCACTGTAATAAGAAAATTGCTTAAGATCAGTATCAAATACCAGAAGACCTTCTTTGGGAAATTTAATTGCAAGTTTTTGAACAGTATTCATTCTGGGAATAAGAAGGCCTCTTGTTAAACTTGAAATATCAAGTATTGCACATGTATCAGGTGTTGTTGTTCCTATACCTACATTTCCGGGATGCGGATCCTGAGAATAAACTGTTGAACTTAATGCTATTGAAAATAAACATCCTATAAGTACAATCTTCAGATAGTATGAAAGTTTCTTCATTTTGTTATATTATAATTATCAATTAACAAAGTTAAATATTCTTTTTAACGACTTAAATATTATAAGGTTCTAAATAAAATATTTCCACAAAGTAAAAAAAGATTTTGTTATTAAATCAATATTTTTATTCCAAAAATAGCTATATTGTTGTTTTACAATCTTTTTAATTATTAAAATATTTTTATAATATTAAATAGTAATCTATTTTTGCTTTTTACTGAACCATCTTTTAAGAAAAAATTCTCTCTTATTTTCATTTACTCTATTGGCTTTTGCATTCATCTCTTTCATTCTTTTTCTTGTCTCTTTTGTCTGAATTTTTTGTTGTTTTTTCAAAGCTGCTTTATAAATTTTTTGATTTTCCTTTTCTCTTGCCTTTTTCTTTTCATCAATTGCTTTCTGCTGTTTTTGTGCTTCTTTCGGCAATCCTTGTGAAAATGATAAAAAAGGAAAAGTAATAAACATATTACTTATTAATAACAAAATTATATATTTTCTTAGTTTCATAAACTTAAAATATCTTTTTTTATGTTCGATTTATTCTATTTCATAAAAAATTTTGGTGCGAAGTTAATAAATATTAACTTTGCGTAAATTTCTAAAAAAAATAAATATTTTAAAACCAATGATACATTTTTATGAAAAATATTATCGTACCACTTGATTTTTCTAAAGAATCTATGAATGGATTCCGTGTAGCTCTTTTATTTGCCAATGAAATTAATGCTGATATTACTCTGGTTTATGTTCAGATTGAAATAAATGAATTTTATTCAAGAGCTGATAAAGATGAATATGATTATGCAAAAAATAAACTTGATGAATTAATTGAAAAACATAAATCGAAGTTAAAAAATGGAACTTTAAAATATAAAATTAGAAAGGGTAAAGTTTCTGAAGAAGTAGTAAATCAGGCAAAGTATGATGATTCATACATGATTATAGCCTCAACTCATGGAGCTTCCGGTTATGAAGAATTCTGGATTGGAAGCAGAGCTAATAAAATAATTGCTAAAGCAAAATGTCCTGTACTTACAGTTCCTAATAGTAGCTGCGCCAGAAATATTTCAAAGATTATTTTACCTATAGACAGAAGTCAGGAAACAAGGCAAAAAGTTCCACTAGCTGTTCAAATTGCAAAATTTTTCAATTCAGAAATTCACGTTTTATCTCTTGATTCAGCTAATACAAAAGAGTCTAAGAAAAAGCTTGATGCTTACACATCTCAGGTAAGTTCTTTCCTCAAAGAAAATAATGTTAAATATATTGAAGATTACCTTACCGGAAAAAATATCAGCGAAATGATAATTAATTATGCAAAACTTCAAAATGCAGAATTAATTGTAATAATGACTGAGCAGGAAATAAAGACATCCAACTTATGGTTAGGTCCTTATGCACAACAATTAGTTAATCATTCATCTATTCCTGTTCTTTCAGTTCATTCTGAAAATAAGTTTATTCCGAATCCTGTTCAAAAAACTGTTATAGGCATGTAATTTTTTTTAAAGTTCTTAACATTTCTGATTCTTTTATATACCTTTGCATATTATACTATAAATAATTTTACATTACTAATTAATTACTATTCTAATTATTATGAAAAAAATTACTTTACTGATTGCAGTTTTTATTTTAACTTCCGGCTTATATGCTCAAATTGGCCACAAGTTAAAATTTATTGACATTTCAACTAAAAATGTCAATTTAATCTCTAAAAAAAATAATTCCCTACCTTTTAAATCAGGGAAAGATATTCATGCTCTTTCTACAACAGATACACTTTTAATGAATTGGGAAGATAATGACTCACCTGTATTATATCCTCTTACTGACGACGGACAATGGGGCTATGTATTTGGAACAAGCAACTATGGTGATATTGCTTGGGGTGAAAGATATATTGTTAATCAACCTTCAGTTATTAATTCAGCTTTGATTGCTGCAAAAGGGACTGCTGTTTCAAATAATAAAGCACGTGTTTTTATCACAAATTCTAATATAGAAATTATAGGTGTCTCAGATGAGATAGCTTATAAGAACATGACTTTATCAACTACAAGCACTACAACACCACCTTTGACAACTTTTAATTTCTCAACTCCGGTAAGTGTTACTGATACATTTTATGTAGTTCTTGCTTTTGATCCATATGATGCATCAAATTCAAATTCAGATCAAATTGGTATTTATTCAACAACTTCCGGCGATCGCGAAGTAAGTGATGCCAATCAGAACTTTTATTTAACTTCTGATTCTTCAGCAATGGGTGTTGAAGATGACTTTGGAAAATTAAATTTATTCTTATGGCCAAGGGTACATTTTTGCCCGGCTAATCTTACTGTAAATGCAGGTTCTGATCATGAAATTGCAAATGGAGAAAGTGTTAATCTTAGCATGAATGTTACCAATGGTGATGAATCAACTCCAACATATTTTTGGGTTGGAACAGACAACTCTACTTATACGACAAAAGATATTTCTGTTTCGCCAACAACTGATACCAGATATTATTTTCAGGTTGATTTTGGAGGGTGCTATAGTAATATTGATTCAGTAACAATTTATGTATCCAAAAATACTGTTTGCAATCTTTCCGCTTCAATTACTAAAACCAATTCTACAACTCTTCAGGCTAATGGAACAAATGGTACTGGTAATATCACTTATAAGTGGAATAATAATTCAACTTCTCAATCTATCACAATCCCGAATTCTACAGCTACTTATACAGTAACTGTTTCAGATGCCAATAATTGTTCTGCAACTGCAAATATCACAATTACAGCAGGATGTAATCTTTCTGTTTCAATAAATAAATTAAATGAAACAACTCTTCAGGCTAATGCAACAAATGGCACCGGTAATATTACTTATAAATGGAATAATAATTATACTTCCCAGTCTATTACAATTCCAAACTCTTCAGCTAATTATTCAGTTACTGCAACTGATGCTAACAATTGTACTGCTTCAGCTAACATAACTATTACTGCAACCGGAATTTCTTCAATAAATACAATTGATAATCTAACAATTTACCCTTCTCCTGCAAATGATGTTTTAAATATTAAATTCTATTGTCAGGAAATGCAAAATACTAACATTAAAATTTACAATGTTATAGGAAAACTTGTCTATAATGTAAATACTTCTGCAATTAATGGCGAATTCAATAAAACTATTGATGTAAAATCATTTTCAAAAGGTCTATACTTAGTTCAAATTGAATCTGCTAAAAGTACTATAAGCAGAAAAGTAGAAATCAGATAATCTTTCTCAAATGTATCTTCGAAAAAATCCCTTATTATTAAAATAATTAAGGGATTTTTCTTTTCCAATATTTTATTTTTTAAAATATAATATTTTTTCATTTATCTTTGCAACTAAATAACAAATAAAATTATTAATTAATTATTTATCAAATTATCATGAGGAAAATTACAATTTTACTGGCTTTAATTATATTCTCAGCCGGAACATTTGCTCAAATTAAAAGAATAGAATCTACCAATAGAATTCCTATTGGATTTACCCCTTTAACATTAGATAATAAAATTATTTCTGAACAGCAATTAAATAAAGCTGCTTTCGATTCTGCTCTCCAATCATGGAACAGTGCAGATCCATTTACGCTTAATAATGGTGCTTTTGGACATAACAAACTTGGCGATTTTGCATGGGCTGAAAAATATTACATAAGTAAGCCTGGGAAACTTATTGAAGGTATTGCCGTATTTTTTGGAGAAAGAGTTACATCTAATGATTCTGCATATTTTATCGTTTTTGATAATAATAAACAAGTGAAAGGGGTTTCAAAAGGAGTAAGGTATAAAGATATGAAATTAAATAATCCTCAAAGCGGTAGTATATATACACACTTTACTTTTTCAACTCCAGTTGACGTTCAGGATAGCTTTTATATGGGTATAGAATTTACTCAATACGACAAATCATCATTAAAAGATTCAGTCTATTTATATTCTACAAAAAACGGATTTAGAAAAAATAATTATTATATCCAGAACTTTTTTTTAACAACAGTAAACGGAGAAAATTTTTGGGGTGATATTTCTGATACAATTTATGGATATGGAGTAAAAGAAAATTTATTAATCGGTGGTTTCGTAGATTTCTGCAATCTCACAGTAAATGCATCTGCAGATGTAACAATAAATAAGGGAGATTCTACAATTTTAACTCAAACAAACTCAGGAGGAACAGGTAATGTAACAATTGGCTGGAGTACTGTTCAAGCTCCAACTTCTGCACAATTAACCATTTCTCAAAGTGTTAAAGTAATTCCTACTAAAACCACAAAATATTATGTTCTTGCAGTAACAACCGATGGATGTGTAGCCCAGGATAGTGTGCTTGTTACAGTAAAAAATGCTAACGGAATTTCTTCAATTAATTCAATTGATAATTTAA
>JAUZOY010000143.1 GCA_030706235.1 Bacteroidota bacterium
AAATATTATTTAACAAATAAACAGAACATAACGTCACAAAATGAAGTCGATTTTAATAAAAATAATTTAAGAAGAGGCAATTCAAAAAAACTTTTAATGAAATCTTTTTATAAAAATGTAATTAAAAAAATTTTATTTAAAGAAGAATATAAAATTATTGAAGATAATTTCGAGTATATAAAGATCGGAAAGTTTAGATTATCAGGTGAAATACATCAATGGATGTACGACAGGTATTCTTTATCCACACTTTTAGCTCGAACAGGGTTCAAAGAAATTCAGATTATGTCAGCATATGAAAGTAAAATAAATGATTGGAATAAATTTCAGCTTGATGTAATTGATGGAGAAATCAGAAAACCGGATTCATTATTTATTGAAGCTATAAAACAATATTAAACAATTGTTATTAATTACTTAAAATAACATAAGATTTTTTGGAGTATCATTTATTTAAAAAGTAGAAGCAAACACTTAATATAATAATTGATATTTTACTCACAATAAATACAGAATATATATAAAGTCAGTAGAATTAAACTCAATCCAACCATTTGTTAAAATAGATGAATATGAGAAAATAGATATGAACCTAAATATGTTTGCTTTTAAATAAAATAATTTATAAAAAATTAAGGGAAAAAATATTCAGATGAAAATTCTTTTAGTTAGTACTTCAGATAGAGGTGGGGCTGCAAAAGCATGTATTCGTTTACATTTAGGATTATTAGAAAATGGAATAGATTCAAAATTATTGTTATTACATAAAACTGATTATCTTATACCAGAATCATATCAATATGAGATAAAGTTACCAAAAATTTCTATTTGGAAAAGATTAATTAATAAAACTAAAAGAATTTTGAAGGAGATTTATTTTATTCCTGATACACATGAAAAAAATGATAAATCATATTTTTTAAGGAATAGACCTTTGGAATTTGAGATTTTTTCTTTCCCGTTTACAAATTTTGATTTTTCAGAAAATCCATTGTTTAAAGATGCAGATATTATTAATTTGCATTGGGTATCAGAATTTTTTGATTATAAACAATTCCCTTTAATAAATAAACCTATTGTTTGGACTTTACATGATATGAATCCTTTTACAGGAGGATGCCATTATAGTGGTGATTGTAAATCATATAATGATAATTGTAGTAATTGTCCTCAGTTAATAGGTACAGTAAAACCCAACTATTCGGAAGAATTGTTGTATTATAAATTAAAGCACCTTAATAATTATAAAAATTTAGCAATTGTTTCACCATCAGAATGGTTACTTAATTGCTCTATGAATAGCAAATTATTTAAATATGTCCAACATAACCATATACCTTATGGTTTAAATAAAGAAATTTTTAAACCTCGTGACAGAAAATTTTCGAAAAATATTTTTGGAATAAATCCTGAAAAAATTGTCATTATGTTTACGGCTGATGGAATAAATAATAAGAGGAAAGGATTTGAAATATTGTTAAACGCTATCAAGCTGGTATATGGGAAAGAAAAGATTTGCATTTTATCAATTGGAAATAATAATAAATTAAATGATATTGGAATTGAGCATATACCTATACAATTTATTAAAGATGAAAGATTTATGTCAGTAGCATATTCAGCAGCAGATATTTTAATAACGCCATCGCTAGAAGATAATTTGCCTTTAACTGTTATGGAGTCTTTAATGTGTGGAAATCCTGTTATAGGTTTTTCTATTGGAGGAGTAAAAGAAATGATTGAACATCAAATTAATGGATTTATTGCAGATGATGTAAGTCCATTAAGCTTAAGTAAACAAATCCAAAAATTTATTAACTTTCCAAACTTTTTTGATAGAAATAATATAAGATCAAATACTATTAAAAAATATGATTCAAATATTTGTACAAAAAAATATTTAGAATTATATAACAATATATGTAAATAGTTGATTTTGTAAATAGTATTAAATTATATTTCAAAATTTCATAAAGATTCAAAAATATAAAACATATGAAAATAAAAACTTCAATTATAAGTGTATTTTGTATTCTATTTATTATAAACTCTTATGCTGCATATATTAAGAATGCACCTCAAACATTAAAACAACCTGACGGAACTATTATTCATTGTTTTGCTACCGGGGATGAGTTTAATAATCGATTGCATGATGAAAATAATTATACAATTATTGAAAATCCATTTACCGGTTATTATACTTATGCAATATTGGTAAATAATGAAGTAAAGTATTCAGATTATATTGTAGGCAAAACAAACCCGTCTAAAGTAGGGTTGGTAAAAGGAATAAATATTCCATATACAAAAATGAATGAAAGAAGAATTGCTTTACAAAAACTTATTAGTGCAGATATGCAGATAAAACTAAAAAGTAATGATAGTGTTCTTCCACAAAGGACAATAAATAATATAGTAGTTTTCATAAGATTTGCCGGGGAAACAGGTTTCAATGACAGCATTTCATATTATCAGGATATTTTTAATGGTAAAAAAATTTCAATGCAGTCCTATTTTAATGAAGTTACTTATGGTAAGTTAAATATCAATTCTTCCTTTTATCCGATTTCCTCAGGGAAAGTTGTTTTGTCTTATCAGGACAGTCACACAAGATCATATTATATGCCATATAAAATTGTCAGCAATCCTGAAGGTTATTTGAATGATACAGTAATGACATTAAGAGAACAAAAATTGTTAAGCGATGCATTGATTTCAATAAGTTCGCAGATTCCTTCAAATTTGAATCTTGATTCGGATAATGATGGTTATGTTGATAATGTATGTTTTATAGTAAGTGGAGATCCTGCCGGTTGGAGTTCTTTATTATGGTCGCACAGATCTTCTTTGAGTTCATATACCGTAAAATTAAATAACAAAAGAGTTTTAAACTATACTTTTCAGATTGAAAATAATCTTAAAAGTAATGCACCTGGTATTATATGTCATGAAATGTTCCACACATTAGGCGCTAAGGATCTTTATCATTATAATAGTGATGATCCTACTCCTGTAGATTTATGGGATATTATGGGGTATACATATACAATACCACAATCAATGGGTATGTATATGAAATACAGGTATGGGAAATGGATTTCTTCTATTCCTGAGATTACTTCGCAAGGGAAATATTACCTCAATTACATTGGAAAAAGTAACAATAATTGTTACAAAATAAAATCACCAAATTCTACAAGTGAATATTTTGTTCTGGAATACAGAAAGAAAACAGGAACATTTGAAAGTGATCTGCCCAATGAAGGGCTGTTAATTTACAGAATAAATACAAAAAGTGACGGAAAGGGGAACAGCAATTACCCTGATTCACCTGATGAAGTATATATCTTCAGACCGGATGGTTCAATCTATGATTCTGGAGAAATTGAAAAAGCACCATTTGGTTCAGATAATTCGCGTTCTGCATTTGATAATAATACAAATCCAGGCTGTTTTCTTTCCAATGGTAATTCCGGAGGACTTAATATTTCAGGAATAGCGATGATTGGTGATTCGATTATGTTTACTGTAAATTTCAATCAATCTCCGGTTGCAGATTTCAAAACAAAAAACACAACAACTGTTATGGGAAATTCCATCAATTTTTCAGATATTTCTAAAGGTAATCCCACTTTCTGGAAATGGATATTTGAAGGGGGAAATCCTACAACATCAACATTAAGGAATCCTCAGAATATTCTTTATAATAATCCCGGAGAATATTCTGTAAAACTTATAGTTAAAAATAATTTCGGTCAGGATAGTATTACAAAAACAAAATATATAACTGTCAGATCTTTGCAGGCGGCACCAATTGCAAGATTTGTAGCTGAATATTCAGATTTAACTGTAGGAGAGAGTATTGATTTTCATGATTTTTCACTTGGAAATGTTACATCCTGGGAATGGACATTTGAAGGAGGCACACCAAATAAATCATATGTTCAAAACCCTGGCAATATAAAATATAATTCAATGGGTCATTTTTCTGTGTCGTTAAAAGTAACCAATCAATACGGTTCTGATAGTGCAACAGTTCCTGCATATATTAATGTTGATACGAATTATATTTATCTTGATTGTTCAAATGCAATTCCGCTTACTTTAGGTGTTCCTTATAATGGAACAACAACAGATGGTCATAATATAATTTCTTTGTACCCTAATGCTGCAAGTAATTGGGGTGAAACAGGTCCGGAAAAAATACATATAATTACTACTGCCCAAAAAGGTAATATCACCGCAACACTTTCAAATACAGGCAATAATGATCTTGATGTTTTTATTCTACGTAGTTGTGATGAAACAGACACAACAGCCTGGGGAGATGTTTCAGCTACATATCGAAATGCTTTACCCGGTGATTATTATATTATTGTTGACGGTTATCTTGGTGCACGTGGAAGTTATACTCTGACGGTTGACTTGAATACCGGTATTAATAATGAAAAATCTTCTGAAAATAATATGTCAGTATACCCGGTACCAGCATCAAATATTTTAAATATTGACATAAAATCTTCTTTACTAAAACATTATAAAATATCTGTATATAATCAACTTGGACAGCAATTATATTCTGAAAAAGATTTTATTGTTAATGGAAAGACAAATAGAACTATAAATATATCAGGTTTTTCTAAAGGTATTTATTTTATAAAAGCTGAAGATGGTGACGAGGTTTATTCAAGAAAATTCATAGTCGAATAAATTGTAATCCTGGAATTTATTAGCGAGCTTTTTACACTTTTACTATCAGATATTTTTCTTTCAGGTATGATGATAGTGATATGGAATATTTATTATAATTTTGCTTCGAAGTTTCATTTATGAAATTATAGAAATACATTGATATTAAGTGCGTGAGTTCATATAAGGTCAAAAGAAGAAAACATAAAGGGATAATAATCAGAATTACAAAATACTTATTACTGTTTTTTGCATTAGCATTTATTATTATATTTTTATTTCGTAATAGTATATTGGAGCATGTAATCCAAAAGAAAATCTCAAATTTCAGGGAGAAATATAATGGTAAACTTGTTATTCTTTCTGCAAAATTTTCGGGATTGAATTGTATAAAATTTAAAGATATAAGTATTATTCCTGATTATGATAGTAGGGATACTGTTCTGAATGTAAAAGCTGTACAGGCAAATATAAGTATACTTTCACTCTTAATAGGTAATGTACATTTAGGGGATCTTAAAGTTGATGGAATTAAGTTTAACATTATTCAAAGAGATTCTATTTCCAATTATCAAAGTCTTTTCAAGAAGAAAGCTAATAATAATGATAGTCTTCTTACTCACGGAAATTATGGTGAAAAGATCAACAAAATACTGGATGCAATATTTGACAAAATACCTTCAGGGATATCATTGCATGATATGAATGTAAGTTTTACGAAAAAAAGCTATACAATATTTTCTCATATTAGCGATTTTAAGGTCATAGATAAGAAATTCAATACTAATATTTCTATAGTGGAGAATGATTCTTTATCCCATTGGATTGTTAAAGGAGTATTAGATCCCGGAGACAGGGTAATAAATATTAAACTTTATTCGGCAGGTAAGAATAAAATATGTTTCCCCTTTTTAAAATTTAAGTGGAACATGTTGTTTAGTTTTGATACACTTCAGTTTAATCTCAATGAGATTAATTACAGAAGAGATATACTTAATCTGGGTGGACAAGCTTCTTTCTCCGGAATAATTATTAATCATGAAAAGATAGCTTCTAATAATGTTTATTTCAACAAGGGAACATTTAATTATTCATTAAACATTGGAGATGATTATTTTGAAGTTGACAGTACCTCAAAAATAAATTTAAATAAAATATCATTTAATCCATACATTAAATATCGTGTAAAACCTGCACGACAATTTACATTTAAAATAAATAAGGATTATTTTAATTCCCAGGATTTTTTTGAATCACTACCTGAAGGATTATTTTCGAATTTAAAAGGAATAAAAACTACAGGTAAATTAGCATATCATCTGAATTTCTATGTTGATTTGAATCAACCCGATGGACTTATTTTCAGTTCAAGCCTTGATAAAAAGGATTTTAAAATTGTTGAAATGGGAGAAACTGATATTACAAAAATCAATCATCCTTTCAGTTATACTGCATATGATAAAGATGTAGCAATTGAGACTTTCACTGTCGGACCTGAAAATCCTCAGTTTGTAAGTTTTGATCAAATTCCTGCTACAGTCAAAAATGCTGTACTTTTCTCTGAAGACGGAGAATTCTTTTATCATAAAGGTTTTATAGAAGAATCATTTAGAATGTCAATAGCAAAAAATATAAAAGAAAAAAGATTTGCCAGAGGAGGAAGTACTATTACAATGCAACTTGTTAAAAATGTTTTTCTCAGAAAAAATAAGACAATCATGAGAAAATTAGAAGAAGCGTTGATAGTATGGCTAATTGAAAATAATCATTTGAGTTCAAAAGAAAGAATGTTCGAAGTATATTTGAATATTATTGAATGGGGACCAAGAATTTACGGAATATATGAAGCATCATTTTATTATTTTAATAAATGTCCTTCACAGTTAACTCTTGCTGAAAGCATTTTCCTTGCCTGCATTATTCCTCAACCAAAATGTTTCAGATATTATTTCGATAAGAATGGTAATCTTAAAGATTTCCTTGCAGATTATTATAGGGTTATTTCAACAAAAATGTATAAGAGAGACCTAATAAGTGAAGACGACTACAATAATCTTGAACCCAATGTTATATTAAAAGGCAGAGCAAAATCAGAAATTATAAATAAAACAGATTCTATTCCTGAAGAACCTTTAAATGTAGAAATGTTCTGAAAAAATATTCATTTTCCAATTTAGTAAAAGGAAATCCATAAATTTTATTGTTTTTGAAATCCGGACTTATCAATCCGTCATTTTAACTTCTTTATACAGATTCATGATTCTAAATACGTAAATGTACTTATTTTAGGTAACTTTAAAATTTTATTAATAAAAACAAATAAAAATGCAAATAAATGAGCTAAAATTATAAATATTTTGTAAATTTGCAAGCTTTTTATGTTAAAATGCTTTTTAATTTCATTAAAATTATATATAATGGCACATAAATTATTTACTTTTATTGTAGCTCTATTAATAATTACTAATAATGTTTTAGGACAGGGAGCACCTAAAGGAATAGACTACCAAGGCATTGCACGTGATTTAAGCGGTAATGCTGTTTCAAACAAAAGTATATCTCTCAGAATAAGTATAGTTCAGGGTAGTGCAAGTGGTACGATAGTATATAGTGAGAGACAAGCAACAACAACAAATCAATTTGGATTATTTTCACTCATAATCGGCAACGGAACAGTTTTAAGCGGAAGTTTTTCGGGAATCAATTGGGGTAGTAACAGCTATTATGTTAAAAGTGAAATGGATATTAACGGAGGAACAAATTATGTTCTTATGGGGACAACCCAATTACTTTCAGTCCCTTATGCATTATATGCTGAAAAATCAGGAACTGCCGGACCAACAGGAGCAACAGGAGCAACCGGATCTACAGGTGTAGGAGTTACGGGGCCAACAGGTCCTCAGGGTGTAGCAGGAGCTAAAGGAGCAACAGGTCCGACGGGAGTAGGAGTTACAGGTCCTACAGGACCAATGGGACCCACCGGACCAGGTGGAGGAGCAACCGGAGCAACAGGCCCAACAGGAGCAAATGGAACTAACGGAACAAATGGTGTTACCGGGGCAACAGGTCCTACCGGGGCAACAGGAGCAGGATTAACAGGTCCAACGGGTCCGACTGGAGTAACAGGAGCTACCGGGGCACAGGGATTAAGAGGAATAACAGGAAATGATGGAGCAACGGGCCCGACAGGTCCAACCGGAGTAAATGGAATTACCGGGGCAACAGGTCCTACCGGGGCAACAGGAGCAGGATTAACAGGTCCTACAGGACCAATTGGACCCACAGGCCCAGGCGGAGGAGCAACAGGAGCACCAGGAGCAACAGGCCC
>JAUZOY010000144.1 GCA_030706235.1 Bacteroidota bacterium
CAATCAGATCTTTTATATGTTGAATCGAATGGATTTACTGTCAAAGAATCACATCCTCCGATTGCAGCCGACATTGATTCGGTGGTAGACCTTAACATATTAACATAAGGATCGAAGATTGATTTATTGAAAGAAGTTGTAATACAGTGAATAAATGCATAAGCTGATTCCAAATGCTTAGGGTTGTATGCTTCAACAATTTTTGCCCATAATGTTCTGGCAGCTCTTAATTTTCCAATTTCCATGAAATAGTCTGACCCTACACCGAAGCAGAATCTTATCTGAGAAGCGATTGTATCAATATCAAGACCTCTGTCTGTTAGTTCAGAAAGGTATTCATTTCCAATAGCAAGAGCAAAACCAAGTTCCTGAACATTTGATGCTCCTGAATTGTTCATACACTGAGCATTTATTGTTATTGCTCTGAAATTTGGAATATTTTCTTTAATAAGTTTGATTATTTTAACAGCTTCATCGAAATTTTCCTTTCTGTCGCCATGGAAATCACCATGCATCAATGCAAATGACAGAGAGTCAAAATTCAGAGAACCTCTGACTTTGCTACTGTCAATGTTTTGTCTCTTAATTTCTTCAATGAATAATTCTATTATTTTAGCATATGACCTGGCCCCGAGAAAATTTATTTCAGTTTTTGTAAGATCAATACCTATGAGCAAAAGAGACATTTCTTCAGCCGTATTTATATTGTTTACTCTGAATCCTACAGAATCAAGACCTTTTTCTATTGCACCAAGTACATGACTGTTTGTGTTTTGTATATCTGATGTACAATAGTCTGCCCTGATTAGCCAATTGTTATTGTCAGTTTTAATTCCACGAGTATAAGGGAATTCAGAAGGATTAGCATTTAAATGTTCAAGATCCTTAATGTCTTCAGCTCTGTAGTAAGGTTTAACGTCGAAACCTTCTATAGTTTTCCAGATAAGTTTTTTCTGATAATCAGCACCTTTAAGGTCTTTTATGATTATATCTTCCCATTGCTGAGTACTTACCGGAGGAAATTCTTCAAACAATTTTGTGTTTGATGTATTATTCTTATTTTCCATAAACATCATTTAATATAATTAGTCGTAGAGAAAAAATTCTCAAATCCGCATCAAAATTACTGTATCTTTTTTAAAAAAAATGAATTTAAGGAAAGAAAATTTAGTAAAATTGAATGAAATGATAACAGAAAGTTACTAACATTTGAAAAGTTAGTAACTTTAAACCAAAAAATGAGATTATATGAAGATAATTAAAATATTATTTTTTCTTTTAATGTTCTGTGGGTGTAATTGTATTAAAACCAACATTCCCGTTGAAATGTTGGTGTGTAAATGCGGAAAGCAGGTTAAAGGAAGTTTTTTTACAAAATACAATATTGTGATGATTTCTCTTTCGGGAGTTTATTCAATAGATTCACTTAATTATTGTTGTGTAATGCATAAGAAATTCAGCAGGAGAGGATTGTATCAGTTTTACTATAATTTTCCGGGACGAAGAACAGATAACTTTTATTATTTCGACGGAGATATATTGCAAAAGATAGAAGGTGAAAATTTTATTAGTATTGAAAATATTATGTTGTCAGAAGGGTTTAAACCGGAGGGAATGGTAGAAAGTTTTAAAAAAATCAGTAAAGTTATCAGGGAGAACACTCCGAAAATTTAATAATAAATTTTTAATAAGTTTGGGATAATACAGGTATCTTCATTGTATAGTTTCTGCCATCAATCATTAAATTGCAGAGGTATATTCCTGAAGGTAAATTATCGGGAATGCGGAAACTATAACTGCCTTCAGAAATTGAGGAGTTGAAAATTGTTGAGAGTTCTGTTCCAAGTAGATTGTAAAGTTTTACTGTAACTTTACGGAATTGAGGATTTATGTATTTTATTTCCCTGCTGTTTGCAGAATAATAATATACTGGCTGAGGTATATTGTATATAGAAGTACTTACTTTTCCCGATGTATCACTTAGCTGAACATTTACAGTAGTAGCAGAATTGTTTAAAGCTATGATGTTCCTGACTATTTTGGGATGATATCCTGCGCAATAATAAAGAAGATCATATTTCCCTTTATAAATCATTCTATGGTAGTAACCGTTAATGGAGTCTGAATATATATCTGTGTTAAGTGTGTCATGATTTAATACAGTTATTATAGCTTTCAGAGGTTTACCTGTCAGAGAGTCTGTAATTGTTCCTTTAATGCCATAATGAGTTTGTTTGATATAGTTAAGCATAGACCTGTAATTATATTCCCAGTAATTGTTAATATCTATATAAGGAGGGTCAAAATCATGGGAAAGTTCAATGGTTACATCTCTTGAATGAGCAAAATAGTTCATATAGTCCTGGAATCCTCCAAAAATCTGATACCACTGATAACCATTAGTAATGCCATTGTCAAGATCAGTCATATAGTCAGAACTGTATTTATGAACTGTATCGGCATATTGTTTTGAAATATAATGGTACCAGCTATCATCAGGATGAAGAGAAGCTTTATAATCCCAAGGATAGTTTACTACTTCAGATCCGGTATGAAAATTAACAGACAGAGTGAAATTGTATTTCATTGCAAGACTCATAAAAGCCTGAGTTTCGGGTTCCCATCGTGGGTCATCATCCGGATGATTTCCCATAACCGGATCAGGGGAAGGAAAATTTCTGTTAAGATCATATCCGTTTAAATTTTCTCTCGATGGATTAGAAATGATAGTGTCGTAACGGTAAGTACCATCAGGATTGGCAAGGGGATTGATCCATATTTCGGTATTGTTGATAAGATCTGTTATCAGTGAATCTTGATTGTAATTATTTAGAAGATAATCAATAAGCTTGAGCATGAGAGCATAACCGGTAGTTTCATTTCCATGTATTGATGAGGAGTACATGAGAATAGGTTCTTTTTCTCGGGTATCTACATTTCTGGAAATTTTAGCAAAAAGCAGGTTCCTCCCGTTTATTGTTTTACCAATATTTATAATTCTGCATAGAGACTGATTGTTTGTCTGAAAACGTTGCATTATCCTTTCATATTCAGGATATGATGGATAGTCAGTTATGTTTAATTGCGAAAAAGCTGTGTGAGCAATCAATAAAAAACTCAGGGAAAAAAATATGGGCAGGTTCAATAATTTCATTAGCTGATAATATTTTAAAGTTACTAACTTTTAAAAAGTTAGTAACTTTTCGAACTTTTATTTTATTTCCCCGATTAGATCTGTTAATAAGTTATATGTAGGTTTATTAACAGTTAGTAGAGGTAAGCGAAGATTAGCATCGCAAACTTTCATTATTTCGAGGGCTGCTTTAATGCCGGCTGGACTTCCATCTGCAAAAAGAGCGTCCATAAATTCAATGAGTTTATAATGTATAGCTCTGGCACGTTCGAAATCACCTTTTAGAGAGAGTCTTACCATTTCAGAAAATTCGAAAGGGTATGCATTTGCGACAACAGAAATAACGCCTTGTGCACCTGCGGCAATAAGCGGAAGAGTAATTGAATCATCGCCTGAAATTACCATAAAGTTCTCAGGTTTATTTTTAATAATAGTCATAATCTGACTTAAATTACCTGATGCTTCTTTTACGCCGATGATATTTTTAACATCATTGGCAAGTCTGAGAGTAGTTTCTGCAGCCATATTAACTCCGGTTCTTCCGGGTACATTATAAAGAATAACAGGAACCGGGCTGTTGTTTGCAATTGTTTTAAAATGCATATACAGACCTTTCTGCTTTGGCTTGTTATAATAAGGAGTAACAGAAAGGATTGCATCAATACCATCAAAAGAAGATGTTTTCAGACAATTGACAGATTCCTGAGTATTATATCCTCCAAGACCGCGAACAATGGGTACTCTTTTATTTACGGTATCTACAACAAAATTTAATATAGCATTTTTTTCATCTTTTGAGAGGGTTGCAACTTCGCCGGTTGTGCCGAGTACTACAATATATTCAACTTTCCCTTTGATGATTTTTTCAATAAGTTTTTCAAAAGCTTTGAAATCAATACTGCCGTCCTTACGAAAAGGAGTAACAATAGCTACTCCGGTACCCAAAAATTTATTGATCATTTTTTTTATTGATAATTGATAAATAGTAATCTATGTGCTTTATGAATGTTAAAACAGTTTTGTTTTTTTCAATGTCTATCATCAGATCATATAGTTGTTTGTCATCCGCTTTGGAATGGTCTTTTCTTCCTGTTTTGAATTTAGCACTTGAAAGAGTAGCAATGTATTCCAACGGAAAGATTTTATCTGTTGTAAGGTCTATCAGAATGTCAAATTCTGTATTAATGAAATCGTAAACCCGTTTATTAATAGGTTTATAATACCAGTTAAGATCTTTTTGCGTAAAAAAATCGAAAGAAATTTTAGGAAAACAATAATGCGGTACGATCTTGGCAGGAATATATCCGAGTGCTTTTACTATTTTTTGTTTATCCTGTAAAGATTTTACGAAATCAGATATTATGCCATATCTTTCAACATCCGAGAGTTCGTAAAGAATACCGATAGTTTTTGCATCAGCTATATTTGTAATTCTTTTTACTCTCTGACGTTTTTCTATTTCTTTCTTAAGGAAATATGTGCCTATAATATATTTTATTTTGTCAATGATTTCCACTCTAAGATAATTTTGATTTATAGAAGTTAGTAATCTTTCCGATAAACATTCTGTGAAAATCTTTCATTGGGTAACAATCCTGAATTCTATTGTCAAGGAAATTAGCAGGATTAATGTCATTAAAATATATTTTTTGAGCTTCGATGATAATTTTAGATTGCTCGAAAGCTATACCTCCATTATCAGTCTCAATAGGTAAAAGAGAAGTCTTTTCAATTTTATTGGTATCTCTTCCTGAATGAGATCCACAAAAGTTGAGTATATCTTTATCTTTATCATCAAGGAAAGACAAAGTAAAGACAGAGTTATTATTCATGAATTCATAGGTATATCTCTGAGGTCTGATAAAACAAATACAAATCGGTTCATTCCAGAGAATTCCAAGTGAACCCCAACTGGCAGTCATTGTATTAAAACTTTGAACATTTCCGGCTGTGATCAGCATCCAGTCGTTGCCTATTAATTTAAAGACATTATCAGTGAGTTCTTCCGGTTTTGCTGATACAAATTTATTAATCATAATTATTTCAAATATTTCTAAATGAAAATTTTAAAAAGCAAATATAGATATTATTTTTATAATGACGTTTTTATTAATTTAAAAATTTGTAAGTGATAGCTAGTCTGTTTTTTTTGTTTTGCAGTTTGCTTACATATTATCAATATTGACGGTAGTGAATGAATCATTAATTGAAAATTATAATTTAAACGATTTATGTTTGTTTTATTATTAATTAGATGGATTTTAGTTATTTATTTGACCAGAATCTCAGGAGAACGGTTTCCGCAAGAAAGAATCCAAGCGCAAGAATAATAAATAGTTTCCAAAGTTTTTTACCTTCTTCAAGGCTTGAAATAATATTAGCCAGAGATTGCTTTGAACTTTCAATAACAGAGAAATTCTGAAGATTATATTTAGATAAATAGTCTTTCAATATGTCTTCCTCCGGGAATTTAAGTTCGGATTCTTTTCTGTCATAGTTGAAAGATACACCTGACACGATTGTTTTATCTGAGATCAGATTGTAGTTTCCGGCTTCCTTAATCTGATTTTGGAAAAATACATCAATTTTACTGTCATTAATTTTATTCTGAGGAATAAAATCTGAGGTCCCGGCAATATTTTTTATATGAAAAACATTGTCATTCCCAATATCAAAATTATTAATTTCCATGTCAGGATCCAATCCAATAGTATAATATAATCTGGAATTATTTCCATGACTGTACAAGACAATATTATATACTGCCGGAACAAACACGGGATGTTTGGGAAAATTGCTGAATTCAGTATTCAATCCTACAGATGAGATATAAACTTTTCCTTTGCCAACTTTTGCTTCTGTTAATAAATTATCACCGTTTTGCAGCTTAATAAGGTAATCTTCATTTGATAATGATTTTCCAGTAAGTTTGTAATGTTTGAAAATCAAAGGAAGATCTAAGTTCTCGTCTATTTTTTCAAAGACATTTTTAAAAATATTGTTTTGAATATTAATCTTTTCTGCTTTTGTTTTAGATGTATCAATGCCGGAGAAATATGAAATATTCATTTGAGAAAGTAATTGTCTGTATGAATCATAATCAGTATTTGTCCCTGGAAATATAACAAGTGAACCTCCATCATTTATATATTTTATTAACTCTTGCGAGAAACCTGAAGAGATTAGCCTTATGCCATTGATGATTATTGTGTTATATTTATTAAGCGCAGAGTATTCGATATTCTTTGCATTAACATTTGTAAAAGAGAATGTTGAATCTTTACTAAAAAGCGCATTAAGAAATATATTGTCTTTATCCTCATTTATTGCAAGCACCGGAATGTTATTGTTTATTTTATAAGAGAAAAATAATTTGTCATCGAACACTATCGGATTGTCAATGATCTGAAGTTCACCATATTGAATTCCTGTTTCACTAATAGTATATGGTAATGTAACTTCAGTTGATGAATTGGCATCAATATTAAAACTTGCAATAGCTTTTTGTTTTGAATTAATGAGTAATTTAACAGGCACATTCTCAAATGGATTTTTACCGGTATTTTTAATTCTGATAATTAATTTTGCATGTTGATTAAGATGCAGGGCAGGTGTTTCAAACCAGCACGAGTCAAGGTATAGATTGTTAATTGTCTCCGCATTTAGTTTGACAATATATGCATGATATAGAGCGTCATTTTTGATTTTCTGAAAGTCACATAAGGAATTCTGGAAGTCAGAAATAATATATGCAATATTATTTGATGAGCTTTTGGAAAAGATATCAGACTGCCGTTTAATTATTTCAGAAACAGTTTTAACAGAAGGGGATGGCTTTATTTCATCAAGCATTTTAAGAAATTCATTTTTACTGACAAGACGTTGATGTTTCCCTTCGAAATCATTTGTAAGTAACTGAAAAAGGTCAGTGTTTTTATAAGCAGATAATATTTGAGTTGCTTTCTTTTTGGCTTCATCCAAAAGAGTGCCGTTTTTTCCTACATTGTTCATGCTGAAAGAATTGTCAATATAAATTGAAACTATTTTCTGTCCTGCAGCAATGTTCTTTTTTTTAAGTGGAATATATGGTTGTGCAAAAGCAATAATCAGGGAAAGAAAAGCAAGAATTCTTAGAGATAAAATAACCAGATGTTTGATTTTGGATTGCTTCTGCGTTTCATTCTTTACTTCTTCCAGCATATTTACATTGCTGAAATATACAGTACGAAATCTTCTGAAATTGAAAAAATGAATAATTACCGGAATACCGGTCAGAATAACTGCCCATAAAAAATATGGATACAAAAAAATCATTATAAACTTTTCTTTAGCTAAATATTTAAATCATGTAATTAATTTACAAACTTACATCATTTTTTTTAATTTGAAAATTTGATAAGCTGTTTGGCTTTCGCAGAGGGCTCAAAGCTATGTGCAAAATAGCACGTAGTGGGGGAGAAAAAATATAAAATAATGCAACTCTTTTCCTGAAAATATTGTACTGATAAAAAAAACAAACAAATAAATTGACTTTTAAATAATAGTTCGTATTTTTGTTTTGGGATTCAATGTTTTTATAGGTATTTTATGCAATAAATAATAGGTAAGAGCTGAAACTATTGATGACTGAATTTGTAATAAATTGTTAATTAATTTTTTGTGTTCTAAAATAATAATTATAATTAAGCTTATGAGAAAAATTAAACTATTTTTTTCCAAAAGGGAGTTAATGGGTGTTTTAACTTTCTTGATTTTAATTTCAGGTTTGTGTGGTAATGTTTATTCTCAATTACCTCAGCAATGTGCTGTATCAATAACCGGTCCGGAAAGAATCTGTACA
>JAUZOY010000145.1 GCA_030706235.1 Bacteroidota bacterium
AAATAACGCTCTGCTGCAATTGCATTTCCGACAGGAAGAATTTGCAGAACCTGAAGAATGTTAAGCAAATAGAAAAGAAATCCGAAGATGATGATCTTAGTATATTTTTTAGACCAGAATATCAAACCAAAGATTGCAAAGACAAACACAGGTGCTATCAGAAATTTAAAAGGCAGAGTGCCGGATACCTGATTAGGGTAGGGGTAGAATGCTGATAGATTGTAAGGAAGCAACATTTTATAAATGTAGAATAATATCCCATGTGATGCAATCAGAAGATTCTGCCAGAAAGATGTTGTGGTAACTTCACCTATAGCATTACCTGACTTCTGCGCATAAATTGTCACTATTCCCATTACAAGTGAGATTAGCAAGAAGGGGATCTTTTCAGCAAACATTCTGAAGTCAGCTTTCCTGTTGTGGAGATAATCAATAAGGAAGAGCAACAACGGCAATACCACAGCCATAGCCTTTGATAAGCATGATAATATAAAGAATACCAATGAATAGATATAATATGGTGAGAATTTCTTTTTCTCAAGATATAAGAGGTACGAATATAGAGATATAATTAAAAAGAAAGTGTATAAAACATCTTTAGTGCCTGAAATCCAGCTAACAGACTCTACATGTAAGGGGTGAAGAGCAAATAGGAAACTGACTATAAAAGATACAGTGACCTTTCCTGAGAGTTTCCTGATTAAGAAAAATAGTAATAAGCAGTTAAGAATATGGAAAAACAGGTTAAAGAAATGATATGGAAAGGGACTAAGCTTAAAATAATGATATATCAATGAATATGTAATCATTACAACAGGGTGATAGTTACTCATTTCATATCCCGTTATAAAATGTTTAATATTTTCTGAAGAGAGATCTTTTACTGCCCGATTTTCAGAAACATAGCCATTGTCATCCCAGTTCGTAAATGTACCGTGAAGAGATGGTGTAAAGGATATATATGTTATAAAAATGATTGCTATAAGTCCGAATACAATCCATAATTTCGAATTATTTCTTTCACTTTTTTTTACTGATTGTCGGGTATGAGTATTTACCTGAGCTTTTGTCGAGGCTTTTCTGTTATAGGATTTAACTGCCATTATTTATATTAAACTTTAAGTTGGAATACAAACCTACAAAAAATTACTAAACTATATAATGCGATTGTTTGACCTTTATTGTATTATATAAAGAATGGAATTATTATTAAAGTTCATATATAAGCAAATAAAGATGAATTTATTTGAATCCTTTTTCTAAAAGTTTAGATACAATTTTTGCTTCAAGTTTTTCGCCCCATTTTTGACCTGCAATCATCGATTCCTGAGCTATTTTAGGGTTTTCTGCTGTGAGTTTTTTACCTATAGGTGTTTGATAAAATTCTATTAATTTTTGAAGATCTTCCAATGATAAATGTTTATTATATACAGGGAGAAGCATATCAACAAGATCATCAATAGACATTAACATTTCATCTTCAATTTGGTTCCATACTTTGTTAGGAACATTAGATTTTTGTTCTTTAGAAATTTTTATAATTTGTTTAATAGTAACCTTATATACGTCCATTGTACCACATGATTCGAACATTTTCTTCAAAGTTTCTTTATATTCATTGTTACTTTGTCCAAAAGATAAGTTAACTGTAAGTAAAGTTATAGAGATAAGAAATAATATTTTTTTCATTGAATTTAGTAATCAGTTATTTATAAAAACATTAATTTTGCAAAAATAATACATATATTCAATAATAATACATTTTTTATAATTAATTTGTTGAAATGATAGTAGCCGGATTTACTTTTATCAGAAACGCTGTGAAATTCGATTATCCTATAGTAGAATCAATAAAATCGATTTTACCGGTTTGTGATAATTTTATTGTTTGTGTGGGAAATTCAGAAGATGGAACATATGATTTGATAAGAAGTATTGATCCTGAGAAAATTGTTATTATTGATTCGGTATGGGATGATAATCTTAGAGAAGGAGGGAAGGTATTAGCAGTTGAAACAAATAAAGCATTTCAGGCGATACCGGCAGAAACAGACTGGGCTTTTTATATTCAGGGTGATGAAGTAGTACATGAAAAATATCTTGATAATATCATGTCTTCTATGCATAAATGGAAAGATAATAAAGATGTTGAAGGTTTATTGTTCAAATATCTTCACTTTTACGGTTCATATGACTATATAGGTATTTCTCCACGCTGGTATAAAAACGAGATAAGAATTATCAGAAATAACAAGAAGATATATTCTTATAAAGATGCTCAGGGATTCAGGATTAATGATAATCAAAAGTTAAAAGTTAAGCCTATTGATGCATATGTATATCACTATGGTTGGGTTAAAGAGCCAAAAGCAATGCAGAAAAAACAGGAGATTTTCAATAAATACTGGCACGATGATAAATGGATTGAAACTAACATATCTAAAAATGAAAGTTTCAATTACTTAAATGTAGATTCACTGGAAAAATTCAAAGAAACTCATCCACAGGTAATGATAGAAAGGATAAATCAAAAGAACTGGAAGTTCGATTATGATATATCGTTCAATAAACTCTCTCTCAAAAATAAAATAAAGCTATTTATTGAAAAGTCATTTAATATTGATCTAGGATATAAAAACTACAGGATTATACATTAAAAAGCTAAGTGATTTCTCAGCAAAGAGCCATATTAATTACATCAATCATATCCTTGAAGTAGAAGAAATGAAGTCCTTTAAGATATTCAGAATTAATATCTTTTACATCACTTTCATTGTCAGCAGGAAGAAACAGTTCAGTAATATTTGATCTTTTAGCTGCAAGTATTTTTTCTTTGATGCCGCCAACAGGAAGGACTTTACCACGTAGTGTTATTTCACCTGTCATTGCAAGTTTATCCTTTACTTTCCTTTTGGTAAATGCAGATGTAAGAGCTGTGAGCATAGTTACGCCTGCAGATGGACCATCTTTGGGAGTTGCACCTTCGGGTACATGAATATGCACGTTATATTGTTCGAACATTTCTTCATTAATATTCAGTTGTGATGCATGAGCTTTAAGAAATTCAAAAGCAATTGTTGCTGATTCTTTCATCACATCTCCCAGATTTCCTGTAAGGGTTAATTTCCCTTTACCTTTGCTCAGGCTTACTTCAATGAATAAAATATCACCGCCTACTGCTGTCCATGCAAGTCCGGTTACGACTCCTAAAATATTGTTAGTTTGATACTTTTCACTTTTATATTTTGATGCACCGAAAATATTAACCAAGTCTTCGGTAGTGATCTTTGCTGGAACTTTTTCATCTGCAGCTATTAAACGGGCTTTACTTCTTATAACTTTAGCAATAGCACGTTCGAGGTTACGTACTCCTGATTCCCTTGTATATTCATCAATAAGTTTTTCGATAACTTCTTTACTGAAAGTAAGTTGTCTTGACTTCATGCCATGTTCAGCAAGCTGTTTAGGAATCAGATGTCTTTTAGCAATTTCAACTTTTTCCTGAATAATATACCCTGATATTTCGATTATTTCCATCCTGTCCCTGAGAGCAGGCTGGACAGATCCTATATTGTTTGCTGTTGCAATGAAAAGAACTTTTGAAAGATCGTATTCAAGTTCCAGATAGTTGTCATAGAATGCATTGTTCTGTTCAGGATCAAGGACTTCAAGCAATGCAGAAGAAGGATCACCATTAACATTTGCACCACTGACTTTATCAATTTCATCAAGAACAAATACTGGATTTGAGCTTTTTGCTTTTCTGATGCTTTTAATAATTCTGCCCGGCATTGCACCTATATATGTTTTACGATGTCCTCTGATTTCTGCTTCATCGTGCAAGCCGCCAAGAGAAATTCTTACATAGTTTCTGCCTATAGCTTTTGCTATGGATTTTCCAAGAGATGTTTTACCAACTCCCGGAGGTCCAACAAGACAAAGAATTGGGGATTTCATATCACCTTTAAGTTTGAGAACTGCAAGGTATTCGAGAATTCTTTCTTTAACCTTTTCAAGACCATAGTGATCTTTGTTAAGAATATCTTCAGCCAATTTCATGTCATATATATCCTCAGTATATTCACCCCATGGAAGTTCAATCAGCGCTTCAAGATAATTCAGCTGTACAGAATACTCATGAGCAGCAGGGTTAATACGTTGAAGTTTATTTAATTCTTTATTGAAAAGGTCAGCGACTTTGGAATCCCATTTTTTAGTTTTAGCTTTTTCCTTAAGGTCAAGAATTTCCTGTTCATTACCTGTTCCGCCAAGTTCTTCCTGAATAGTTTTTAGCTGTTGGTTGAGCATATATTCTCTTTGCTGCTTATCCATATCAGTTTTAACCTTTGACTGAATCTGGTTCTTAAGTTCAAGCATCTGTAGCTCTTTAGTAAGAAGTCCCAGAAGAATATTGGCTCTTTCCTGAAGGTCTGTAATTTCAAGTAATTTTTGTTTTTCAGCAATTTCTATATTCAGATTTGATGATATGAAATTGATAAGAAATGATGGGCTTTCAATGTTCTTGATTGCAAAACTTGCTTCAACAGGAATACTTGGAGAAAGTTTAACGATTTGCATAGAAAGATCTTTCAATGAAGAAAAAAGAGCTTCGAAATTGTCGTCAACTTTAATTTTCTTTTTTACATGAAACGGAGTAATAGCTGCTTTGATGTATGGCTCTTCCTGGACAATCTGTCCCATAACAAATCTTCTCCGTCCTTGAATAATAGCAGTAGTGCTGCCATCAGGCATCTGAAGCAGCTTTATGATCCTGGCTATAGTTCCTACTTTGTTCAGATCATCAGGTCTTGGATCTTCGATATCTGATTGTATCTGGGAAACAACACCAATTGTTTTATCACCAACATTTGCTTCTCTTACTAAATTGATAGATTTTTCTCTGTTTACGTTTATAGGAGCAATTACACCCGGAAACAATACAGTATTTCGAATTGGTAATATACTAAGGACAGCAGGGATATCTTTACTACTCATCTGCTCTTCATCTTCAATTGATAGGATGGGTATAATATCATCAGGACCGTCAATTATCCCTGCCAGTTTATTATTTAAAAAATCAAAATTATCTTCCATAAAAATATTGACAATTTGTCAGCTTCAAGTGTTTTAATAAATAGGGTGATTATAAAGACAATTAATATGCCATAATTTAATAATATTGTTCATTTTATTCAAATGTCTGCATATCATGTAGTTTCTTATACGTGCCATTAAGTGACATTAATTCAGCATGAGTACCTCTTTCTATAATTTCACCTTTCTGAAGAACTACTATTTGATCGGCGTGTTGAATAGTTGAAAGTCTGTGAGCTATAATTATAGATGTTCTGTTTTTCATTAATTTAAGTATTGCATCCTGAACAAGTTTTTCAGATTCTGAATCAAGAGCAGAAGTAGCTTCATCAAGAATAAGTATAGGAGGATTTTTCAGCACTGCTCGTGCGATACTGATTCTCTGACGTTGTCCTCCGGATAGTTTGACACCCCTGTCACCTATGTTTGTATAGTATCCGTTCTCCATATCCATGATAAATTCATGAGCATTTGCCACTTTGGCAGCAGCAATAACTTCTTCTTCTTTGACATTAACCTGACCGAATGCAATATTGCTTAACACTGTTCCATTAAAAAGTATAGATTCCTGGGTAACTATTCCCATAAGCCCTCTCAGATCATCAATTTTATAATTATCAATTGGTTGACCATCTATCAGAATATTACCCGAAACGCAATCATAAAAACGAGGCAAAAGATCTGCAAAAGTAGATTTACCACCCCCTGATTGTCCAACAAGAGCAATTGTCTTTCCTTTTTCAATTTTGATATTTATCTTTTTAAGAACTTCTTCTTTTTCATACACAAAAGTTACATTCTGGTATTCAATAGAATCGCTAAATTTATTTATTGATAAAGCATTAGTTTTTTCTTCTATAATTTCTTTTGCATCAAGTATTTCATATATTCTTTCGGCTGAAGCAATACCTTTCTGAATATTATAAAAAGCAGTAGAGAAGGATTTTGCAGGAGTTATAATCTGTGAAAAGATTACAATATATGTGATGAATATTTCAGCACTCAGCGAAGGGTGGGCGGCTAATACCAAATGACCTCCGAAAAGCATAACTATAACCATTACCAGAGTACCCAGAAATTCGCTCATTGGTGCAGACAGATCTCTTCTTCTGTACATTTTTATCATCAAATTTGTTAAAGCGCTGTTTTTCTTCAGAAATTTAGTATAAAGAATGTCAATAGCATTAAAAGCTTTTATTATTCTAAGTCCGGACAATGACTCTTCAATTATTGAAAGAAGTTCTCCCAATCGTCTTTGACCTTTTATAGATTGTTTTTTCAGACTTTTTCCTATTCTACCTATAATAAATCCGGAAACAGGAAGAAGGATAAGAACAAAAATAGTAAGTTGTGGACTAAGTAATGTAAGAGTTATCAGGTATACCAGGATAGTCAAAGGATCTCGGAATACCATTTCAAGAGATGTCATGATTGACCATTCAACTTCTTGCACATCAGATGTCATTCTTGACATTATATCACCTTTCTTCTGTTCTGAAAAATATGATAGTGGAAGTATAAGAATTTTATAATACAGACTGTTTCTTAAATCTTTAACAACACCATTACGTATATTTGCAAGGTAGTACATTCCCATATAACGAAAAAGGTTTTTAAGGAAGAACATTACTACAACCAAAATGCAAATGAAGAGCAGTGCGTCTGCCTGACCATATGTTTTAATTATTTTACTGATAATGTAATAAAAGTTCTGAATGATTGAATTTGCATTAAAAGTTAAAGGAGGTGCAGTATTTGTCAGAGCAATTTTACCAAAAAGAAGCCCAAGAAATGGGGCTACCATACTCATTGAAACAAGAGAAAATGCAATTGAAAGTACATTAAATATAAAGTTTAACAATACATATCCCCAGTATTGTTTAATTGATTTTATTAGTCTTAAGAAATGCTTCAAATTAACTGATTTACTTTTATAAATATTGACTTCTTTGCAAAATTACTTGATTTTTTTTAATATATTGATTTAAAAGTTTAATGTAATTATTATTCAGAATTCGCATTCATCAATAACGATTGTTTAGTTAAATTCTCACTCCCTTTCACCAATTGTGGAAAGGGAGTGGGATAGGGCTTATAAAAAATATTATTTATAATTAAAAATATTATGTATCTTTGTTGATTAAAATTAAATTAATCATTTTTTTCATTAATCGTAATATTATTCCAAATGAAAAATCATATTTTTACTTTATTTGTTATCGCTTTTGCACTTTTCTTTATTTCAAAAGCCAATGCCCAAACCAACTCTATTGTTGTTAAAAAAGATACCGTAACTGCTTATGAAGGTGATTCACTTATTGTAGATATGATTAAAAATGATTATTCTACTGATGGTGGAACAATTAAAATCACAGGAATATTTAAAAATCCAATGCATACTTATTTTATTAAGTATAATGCGAATGAAATACATTTATATGTCCCATATGTTTTTAAAGATTATAGTCCATATTTATTTAAAGTGAAAGACACTCTGATAGTTAAAATAACGGATACAATAAATAATACTTTTTCAAGAGATACATTAATTATTAATATACTAAATAATGATAAAAAACTTAACTATATAGATATTAATAATGTTAAAGCATTTTTTAAAAATGGTTTTATTATTCCTTATTTACCAACTCTATATAAATTATTACCAAAACAATATTCTTTAGGTGATTTTTGTACATATAAGGTTCCTAAAGATAGTAGTACATCAACTATTTTATATGCAGAATTATGGGTAGGAGGTTTGGATAATAATAATAACCCAAGGTTAATGGGCACTACTTATGATCCTGATTATTTTAGGTATGGCCCTTTAACAACTGATGG
>JAUZOY010000146.1 GCA_030706235.1 Bacteroidota bacterium
AAATCAGGAAAATTCTGAAATAATGATTTTATTCCATTTGGACTAAAGAAAACAAGCATATCATAGCTATAAATATTTATATTTGAAAGATCTTCACTAACATTTTTATAAACTACTGCCTTTTTATACTTAATATTATTCGCATCAAGAATATTAGTAATTTCAGGATTGTATAGATCTGAACATGGTAAAAGATAGTTTTCCTCATTTGATTTAACTATTTTAGCAAGTAGATCAGAAAAGCCCTGTGTACTAAAAAATACTTTTCTTTTTCGATACTGAACATAATTTTGTAAATACAAAGCTGTGGGTTCTGATAAACAATAATATTTTAATGTTTCAGGTATTTCCAGCTTTGTTGCGATACACAATTTAAAAAAATGATCTATCGTATTCTTACTTGCAAAAATAATTGCTGTATGTTCCTTAAGATTTACCTTTTCTTTTCTGAATTCTTTAGTAGATACCTCTTGATTTTTAAAAAACTTCTTAAAATCAATTTTGATATTAAATTTTTTTGCAATTTCGTAATAAGGTGATTTTTCGCTTTCGGGTTTCGGCTGAGAAACTAATATAGCTTTTATTTTCAAATTCTATAATAGGTTTAAAGTTATTATTTAATTCAAGCTAGTTATAAAATTAACTAATATAACTTAATAGAAATTTCCCTATACATAAAACAGGTAAAATTTCAATTGTGCAAAGGTACAAAAAAATATATAAAGCAGAAAATCGTAAAGTATTAATACCCCAAAAAAACATTTTAAATAATCTAAACATTAACCCTAAACAAAAAAATATTATACTAAACGTCAAAAAAGCAGAGAAATAAATTTTATGAGAATAAAGAAAAAATAACAATACTGGTATAAAAACCAAAGCAGTTACTTGATAATATATATTATTTTGTATTAAATATTCTGAAATTTCTTTCCTAATATTAAATAAATTTCCTATAAAAAAAACCAATCCTGATTTTAACAAATAAAAAGCTGAAACATAAAATAATATTATAAGATACAGACTAAACCCACTTTTATTGAAAATTTTAACATTATATTTTTGCAATACAATGTATATTACTAGCGAAATTATTGTCAGATAAATTCCATTTAATAAATATGTTATTAACTCTTTTGATACATTTCCTTCTCTTATTAAAATATTAAAATAACGAGTTCCGGAAAGAGCTTTTATTATCTGCAAAAATCTTCTTTTATGATTTGTTTGTATGTAGGCTAATAAAAATAAAACAAAAATAAATACACCTGTAATCCAGTCACTTTCATTTATATTTCTATTTATTATTTTAAATTTTTCAAATTTTCCGTAATGATCTATAAATAAAGATTTAACCATTTTCTGCTTGACAATTACTTTTTCTTTTAGACAATTTCTTCCTTCTCCATTTTGTTCAGCCACATAAGCAGAATCCTTACTTGTCAGATAACTAGTATCTATAGATTTAGTCCTTACGTAATTTATAAAATATGTGCTTTCTGAGTTCACAAACCTTTATTATAATATTTTTGCAAAGTTATTAACTAAAAATAAAATGTTAAATAAATTTCATGTAGGTTTGCAAAATTATTTTTAACAAAAGAATATAAACTTAAAATACTAATCTATAACCATTTAACTGATTTAATGAATTTATTTGAAAATAAAGGAAACAAGGATACTCGTTCAGGGTTTGGTGCAGGACTGCTGGAAATAGGAAGAAAAAATGAAAATATTGTAGCTCTTTGTGCTGACCTCACAGGGTCCTTAAAAATGGATGCCTTTGCAAAAGAATTTCCGGAAAGATTTTTTGAAATCGGAATTGCTGAAGCCAATATGATTTCTATTGCAGCTGGGTTAACAATCGGAGGCAAAATCCCTTATACAGGAAGTTTTGCAAACTTTACAACAGGAAGAGTGTATGATCAGATCAGGCAATCTATTGCATATTCTAAAAAAAATGTTAAAATATGTGCTTCTCATGCAGGTTTAACACTTGGTGAAGATGGAGCAACTCACCAGATTTTAGAAGATATAGGAATGATGAAAATGCTTCCTAATATGGTAGTTATTAATCCATGTGACTACAATCAGACTAAAGCAGCTACTATTGCAATTGCTGATTATCAAGGACCTGTATATTTAAGATTTGGCAGACCTTCTGTTCCAAATTTTACTTCTGAAGACCAGAAATTCGAAATTGGGAAAGGTATTGTATTAACACCGGGTAATGATATATCAATATTTGCTTCTGGACATATGGTTTGGGAAGCTTTGGAAGCTCAATCAATCCTATCTGATAAAGGAATCTCTGCAGAAATAATTTGTATTCATACAATCAAACCTCTTGATGAAGAATTAATTCTGAATTCTGTCAGAAAAACAGGATGTGCTCTCTCTGTTGAAGAACATATGTTAAATGGTGGATTGGGTGATAGTATAGCCCAGCTTTTAATAAGAAATTATCCTGTATGTATGGATATGATAGGCGTAAACGATTCGTTTGGTGAAAGTGGAACTCCTGAAGAGCTCCTTATTAAATATGGTCTTAAAAGCATCAATATAGTTGAAAAAGCTGAAAAATTAATATCAAAATTAAAATCATAAAAACAAGGTTCACAACAGTTGATAAAAAGCATTATCTGAAGAATTTAGAGTAAGTAAGAGATTAATTAACTAAACTTTTTTGTCCAATGAATAAAGACATAAAAATTGTTAATAATATAGAAGAAATTCTTTTAAAAGAAGAATTATCAAAACAGGATATTATATCCCTTTTAAATGCGAATGAGCATGAAAAGACTTCTATATTCGCTAAAGCTCTTCAGATAAAACGGGAACAAATAGGTAATAAAGTTTGGTTTAGAGGTCTGATTGAATTTTCAAATTTATGCTCAAAGAATTGTTTTTATTGTGGAATTAGGTCAGGAAATACTAATGTTCACAGATATGAAGTAACAGATAATGAAATTATTGATGCTGTAAATTATGCATATAACAATCAATTTGGTTCAATAGTTTTACAGGCAGGAGAAAGAACAAATAAATCATATATTCAAAGAATTACCGACATTATCAGGAAGATTAAAAAACTATCTAATGGGGAACTTGGCATAACCCTTTCTTTAGGAGAACAGACTGAAGAAACATATAGAAAATGGTTCGATGCCGGTGCTCACCGTTACCTTATCAGAATAGAAGTATCTAATCGTGAACTTTATAAAAAACTTCACCCTTCAGACAACAATCACATTTATGATAAAAGAATCGAAGCTTTGCAACTTCTTCAAAAAATAGGTTATCAGGTTGGAACAGGAGTAATGATTGGACTTCCTTTTCAAACAATTGAAAACCTTGCAGAAGATCTTCTTTTCTTTAAAGATTTCGGTATTGATATGATTGGAATGGGTCCTTATATAGAACATGAGGATACCCCTTTATATCAATACAAAGATACTCTTTTATCAAAAAAAGAAAGATTCGATCTTTCCCTCAAAATGATTGCTATTTTGAGAATTATGATGAAAAATATTAATATTGCAGCCACCACTGCAATGCAGTCCATCGACCCTTTAGGAAGAGAAAAAGCTCTTAAAGTAGGTGCAAACATCATTATGCCAAATCTAACTCCGGTAAAATACAGAAGCGATTATCTGCTCTATGAAGATAAGCCTTGTATTAATGAAGAAGCAGAAGAATGCAAAAATTGTCTCGAAGCAAGAGTAAAAATGGCAGGAGATGAAATAGCTTATGGAGAATGGGGCGATTCACGTTATTTCTTTAACAGACAAAAAAGTCACTAACCATGAAATTTGGTTTCTGCAACTTAAGCCACGTACCTGTCAGAAAATCTACTACAAGTAAGAGTGAAATGGTCACACAACTCCTTTTCGGAGATACATTTGAAATAATAGATACCAAAAAAAACTGGCTTTTAATAAGAAATTCATTCGATTCTTATGAGGGTTGGATCAATGATGTTCAATTCTGTCCAATCTCCTTTGACACATATATCAAAATAAACACATGCAATAATTATATAATTACAGATTTAATAGCTTATATTACAGACACAACAAATAATTTAACATTTCCAATAGTACGTGGAAGCGTTATCCCTTTATTAAATAAAGAAAATACTTTTGAAATCGAAGACAAAATATATATTCTCGATGAAGTAATCAACAAGAATAATTCATTTCAAATTAGAGATATTGCATCAAAATATCTTAATTCTCCTTATTTATGGGGTGGACGTTCACCTTTTGGTATTGACTGTTCTGGTTTTACTCAAGCTGTCTTCCGTTTCAAAGGTATAAACCTGCATAGAGATGCAAACCAGCAAGCAGAACAGGGAGAAAATGTAAACTCAATTTCAGAAGCGAAAGAAAATGATCTTGCATTCTTCGATAATGATGAAGGCAATATAATACATGTCGGTATAATACTTTCTGAAAACAAAATCATTCATGCATCAGGAAAAGTAAGAATAGACAATATCGACCATAAAGGTATATACAACCATGAGAAAAAAGAATATTCACACAGATTGAAATTGATCAAAAGAATTATATAAGCTCTGGATTAGAATCAGGAACAAGTTTAACAGAAACAAATAATAATATTATTATTCAAACAAACATAGTTAATAATAACTTGATATTTAGCAAAATTATCACTAAGCCCAAACTCCATAAAAATAATTTATTCAATACAGTATTATGATATTTGCCCATAATTTGTTTTGAAGAAGTTAAATAAATTAGAGTAATAATTGTAAAAGGTAGTTGAATGCTCAATACCATCTGAGAATAAATCAGTGCATTTAAAGAATTTTCAATTAAGAAAATAAATATAAGAGCTAATGTAATTGTCAGAATTATTCCGGTTTTGGTATGTTTATCTTTTATATCATATGGTTCTCCCATAATTCCGGCAAATATTGACCCTCCTGCCATACCGGCAGTAATACTTGAAGCAATACCGGCAAATAATAAAGCAAGCGCAAAAATAATAGCTGCAAATTTTCCCAATAAAGGAGATAAAAGATTTTGTGCCTGTTCAAGCTCAGTTACCTTTATTCCTTTGTTAAAAAAAACAGCAGCAGCAACTATAATAATTGCACTATTAATTGCAAATCCGATAATCATTGAAAATATTGTATCATAGAATTCGTATTTAAGCATCTTTATTTTCACAGATTCATCCTTAAGATTAATCTGTCTGCTTTGAATGATTTCGGAATGCAAAAATATGTTATGAGGCATCACAACAGCTCCAAGTACACTCATAATGATCACCATAGAATTAAGTGGTATATCAGGCAGTATACAACTGATAGCTGTTTGTCTCCAGTTTGTATCAACAAAAAAAATCTCAAATATAAATGAAAGACCAATTAAAGATACGAATCCTATTATCCACTTTTCTATTTTATTGTATGAGTGATTAAAAAGCATCCATAATGAAAATGCTGAGACAAGTATTGCTGAAATTTTAAGTGGTATTCCGAAAATCATTTTTAAAGCTACCGCTCCACCGAAAATTTCTGCAAAAGCTGTCGATACCGAAGCTAAAACTGCAGAAAACAATATTGTCCTTGATATGTAAGGTTTAAGATATTTTGTTGCTGCTTCTGAGAGACATAAACCTGAGACTATTCCCAGATGTGCAGCATTGTGCTGAAAATATATTAATATGATTGTCGAAAGAGTAATTACCCATAATAAATCATATCCATAATAGGAACCGGCTGCAATATTTACGGACCAGTTTCCCGGATCAATAAAACCAATTGTTACAAGAAATCCCGGACCTATATATTTCCAAACCTGCAAACTTGCCGGATTCTTATCTTTAAGAAAGGATTTTATCTTTTCCCTTATCACTTTTATTTATTGTTTCTTCTCATAAAAAAATACGAAACATCTCTAAATAATCATATAAAGCTCTCTTTTTATAAAATATCTGTTTTTCAACTTTAATTAAATTTGCATACTTGTCCTTATATCCAGTCCCCACATTAATTTTTTTCTTATTGTTGAATAAAAACTTTGTTCTTTTATTTTAACAAAATTAAATTTCACATTGCTTTTTTTTACAATCAGTTCAATATCTGAAGTAGTTGATACTGTTCTTGAATCCAGACTCACCATAAATTTACGGTTTCTTTGCTCAATATTAAGTTTTATAATTTTATTATCAGGTAAAACTATTGGTCTGACTGTAAGGTTATGAGTAGCTATAGGATTAATTATCAGATTCTCTGATTCAGGAACAATTATTGGTCCGGCACAACTTAAAGAATAGCCGGTAGATCCTGTTGGAGTTGAGATTATAAGACCATCTGCCCAGTATGAATTTAAAAATTCATCATTAACTGAACAATGAATAGTCATCATTGATGCAGTATCCTTTTTATGGACAGTAATTTCATTCAATGCTATATTGTCTTCTCCCATAAGATTATTTGCAGTAATCATCTCTATTGTGGTACGGGAATCAATAGTAAAATCTCCTGTTAAAATTTTATTACAGGCAGTTTCTATTTCTTCTTTTGAAATTGTAGCAAGGAAACCAAGTCTTCCAAGATTTATCCCCGCAACCGGGATACCTGAATTTCTTATTATAGGTAAAGTATTAAGCAGAGTACCGTCCCCTCCAATACTGAACATAAATTTAATATCATTGATAATGTCATTAAATTTTAGAAAAGTACCAGGTGCATGTAAAAAATTTATTTTATCCTTGATAAAGCTATAAAAAGGTTCATAGACTGAAATACCTAAACCGGAGTTTTCAATAATATCGACAAGTTTCTGAACATATAAATTTGAACCACCATTATACTTATTTCCAAATATCCCGATGTTCATATTCGTTTATTTTTAGTTAGTAATTTTATACGTCTTTTATCAAAACCACATTCCTGCCCAATTCTTCAATCGGACTGATATAATCATTGAATGTTTGTCTGAGCCTGATTTCCTGTTCTATGGCATTTCTTAAATTAATATAATAATTTTCAACCGCTGTATAATAATCATTCTGTGCGGTTATAAAATCACTAATTATATATTCCCCATTCAACAATTTAAATTTCATAATATTATATACTTTTCTATAACCATCTAAAACACTAGGATCAGCTAAAGAAAGGAATTGTTCCATACTATAAAAGTTATTTTTTATCATCTGATCAATTTCCTGTTTTCGTTGATTGATATTATTCTGATAAATCTGGTAATCAAGCATAGCTATTTGCTTTTTCTTATTGCTTACTCCCCAATCAAATACATTATATGAAAAGTCTACGTATGCTGCAGGTTTCGGAGGTAATTGAGTAACAAAATCCTTTCTGTATTCAAAACCTGTTGAAACGGTTGGATACAAATATGCCTTGGCAATTCTAATATCATATTTTCTATCATCCTGATTAAGTCGCTCATTTTGTGTCTGTAAAGGCAAAGCCCTCAAAAGCAATGTATCTAGAAAAGCTTCTTTGTTTTTAATATGATATTTTGGAAAATAAAGAGTATCTGTCAGTACCATTTTATCCTTATCAAATTTATTCATTGTTTGAAGGATAATACCCATCTGATTATCATACTGACTATTCAGAGAAATAATTCTGGTTTGTAATTTTTGTTTGAGAGGTATTAAAAATGCTTTTTCAATTGCTGTATTTGTTGAATCAACATTTCTGATTTTTGTCGCTAGTATATCATTAATTTCTTTAATCTGGTTCTTTATACTTTCAATCTGCTTTTTTGTTAAAACTGCACTAGACTATAGAATTGTTAAATCTCTTGGCAGGGAAGACTCAGTCCAAAAAATGGCTATATCGTGCCTGACAATAGTATTTTTTTGTTTTTTAATTTGT
>JAUZOY010000147.1 GCA_030706235.1 Bacteroidota bacterium
CTCCGTCTGGGGTGCCTTCGCCGTCGCCAAGCCCAAGCCAAACTCCAAGCCCGCTTCCATCAAGTTCTCCAACACAACAGCCAACACTGGGCTCTGCTGCAAACATTCTTCCACTAATTCTTGGCGCAGCTGCTATTGTGATAGCAGCGGTTGTCATTGTGGGTTTAGCCGTGTATTACATGAAATTAATAAACAAACTTAGATTTTATCGATGGAAAGTTAAAGGGAAGCTAAGTTTAAAAAAGAAAATTCATTCTTTAGAAAAAACTGAAAAGCTTAAAGTAATATTAGGTAATGGAGGAACAAAATTTAAAGGATGGATAGAGACTGATCTTCCGCATATGAATATTTTGAATAGAAAAGATTGGGAATACCTGTTTGATATAAGAAAACCTGATAATTTACTTGCAGAACACGTATTAGAGCATCTAACCATAGAAGAAGTAGAAATTGTATTACAAAACGTATTTAAATATCTTAAAAATAATGGTATATTCAGAATAGCTGTTCCTGATTCTTATAATCCGGATTTATCCTACATTGAGAGGGTTAAACAAGGAGGAATCGTAGGTGAATCTATTAAACATAAATCTTTCTGGAACATTGATAGTCTTTCTGAAATAGCGACAAAATTTGGTTTTATTATTGAACCTATTGAATATTATACATCAAACAGAGAATTTATTTATAATGGGATTAACAAAGAAAACGGACCTATATTAAGATACAAAACAAAGGAATCAGATAATGAAAATGATGCTTCTTTAATTGTTGATTTAAAAAAAAATTTAAAAAATATTAAATTTTATATTACACCATATGAAAATCCACAAAAATCTATGTATCATTACATTATTCTTGCACTTGCGCAAGGATTTAAAGAAATGGGATATAATTTTTGTGGAAATATTGACTACTGGTTTGAATCTGATAAAAATGAATACCTGATAAAAAAAGGAAATATAAATATTACAAATACTATAAGCATATATACCAGTATCTATTTTATTATTAATCCTTATGAAATAAATAATGTAGACTATAATAAAATAAATATACTGACTGATCATGAAGATGGATTATATACCTCATGTTATGATAAAAAATTTAAAAAATTTGATATTATTTTAAAATGTCATTACAATAAAAATATTAAATATCCTAAAAATGTTATTCCATGGGCATATGGTTTAGACAACAGAATTATTTCTGAATTAAAAAAAACAGAGAATAACACTATAACCGAAAGAGTTTATAATAATTTCAGAGTTCCTCATAATCTAAGAGAAACTGCGGTAAAAATTTCGAATAATAAACTTTCAAAAAAATATGAAATTTTTAATAATATTACAGATAGTCTTGATAATAGGAAAGAAACCGATCCAAAATCTTTATGGAGTCAGACAGGAAGAAGACATAATCCTGAATATTATAAATTATTAAATGAGTCATTGATTTCATATGTATACGGAGGAATTTTAACAATAAAACCTACAACTCTAAATTTTAAAAGTAAAATTTTAAGAAAAATCTATCAGATTTTAATTATATTAAATAAAAATCAAAACAAAACAAATAAATATTATTATATTTATCAATATGATAGTTGGCGATTTTGGGAAGGTCTATTGTCAAATAGTTGCCCTATAGATATAGATTTTGATTATTGGGGATTTGAACTTCCTGTCATGCCTATAAATAAAAAACATTATTGGGGCATTTCAGATTTAAACTTTTCAGAAATAGATGACTTTCTAAAACTATCAAAAGAAGAAATAATTGAAATAAGTCAAAATGGGAAAAAATGGGCTTTGGAAAATTATAGTCCTTTAGCAGTTGCACAAAGATTAATAAAAACATTGCATGGCAAATAATAATTTATGATTATTATATAAACATATTTATGATTAACAAAATGGCTCCGATAGTTCTATTCGTTTATAATAGAATAGAGCATTTAAAAAAAACGATAAATGCATTACAAAAAAATATACATGCCAATGAAAGTGATTTAATAATATTTTCAGACGGAGCTAAAAACGCTGAAGATTTAAATAAAATTCAGGAAATTAGAAATTATTTAAAAAGCATTTCCGGATTTTACAAAATAAAAATAATAGAAAGGGATAATAATTTAGGTTTGGCAAAATCTATTATAACAGGATTAAATGATACATTTTTATCATATGACAAAATTATAATTTTAGAGGATGATATTATTACTGATAAGTACTTTCTTACTTTCATGAATGAAGCACTTTTAAAATATAGAGATGTTTCAAATATATATTCAGTAACTGGTTTTATGTATCCTATTGAATCTAATGAAAGAAAAAGTATATTTTTGCCTTTAACTTCATCATGGGGATGGGGAACATGGAAAGAAAAATGGTGCATTTTTGATTATCAAATGACAGGTAAAGAAAACATTCAAAATAATATCATCTTAAAAAATAAATTTAATTTAGCTGATGAAGATTTTGCCGGGATGTTAAATTTTGGGAATAACTCATGGGCAATTAGATGGTATTATAGTGTTTTTATCAGAAACGGTCTTGGAGTTTTTCCAACACAATCTCTTATAACTAACACCGGATTCGATAATTCAGGCACTAATTGCAATAATAACAACAGTAAATATTCAAGCATACTTAAAAATAAACCTATAGACTTAGCAACAAACATTGTAATTGACCTGAATTATTATTCAAAAATTATTAATCATTTAACATATGTTCCTCCACCACTTTACAAAAGAATTTTTAAAAAATTATTAATATGGAAATAAGATATCCTGTATATAAACCATATCTCATAGGAAATGAGAAAAAATATGTAAATGAATGTATTGATTCAACCTGGATTTCATCAAAAGGAGAATTTATTAAAAAATTTAAAGATAGATTTTCTGAATACATTGGAATAAACCACTCAATAACTGTATGCAATGGTACTGTTGGATTACATCTTGCCGTAATTTCATTAGGAATTGGAATAAATGATGAAGTAATTGTTCCATCATTTACATATATTGCCAGTGTAAATGCAATAACATATTCCGGAGCAAAACCAATATTTGTTGATTCTGATATAGAAACCTGGCAACTGGATATTGAAGATGTCAAAAGAAAGATTACAAATAAAACAAAAGCAATATTGGCAGTCCATCTATATGGGAATCCATGTAAGATAGTAGAATTACAAAAAATATGCAAAGAAAATGGTATATTTCTCATTGAAGATTGTGCAGAAGCATTAGGAGCAAAATGTAATGAGAAATTTGTTGGTACTTTTGGAGATGTTTCTGCATTTAGTTTTTTTGGTAATAAAACTATTACTACCGGAGAAGGTGGTATGGTTGCAACTAATATCAAGGAACTATCGGAAAAAATTGTAAAATTAAAAGGGCAGGGTTTGTCTACGGGAAACATATATTATTGGCATGATATTCTCGGATATAACTACCGAATGACTAATATTTGTGCTGCATTAGGATTTGCACAAATGGAAAATATAGATGAAATTATCAATAGAAAAAGGAAAATAGCAGAATATTATAAAAATGAATTAAGAGAAACAGGTCTTATTTTGCATCATGAATCAGGAAAAGACTTTTCAACATATTGGATGTATTCTATTCTTACTGAATCTATTGACAAAAGAAATTGTCTTATAGATCATCTTAAAAAGAATGGAATTGAAACAAGACCATTTTTCTATCCTGTGCACAGAATGCCAATGTATAACAGTGAAAATAGTTTTCCAGTTGCAGATGCGTTAAGCCAAAGAGGGATAAATTTACCGAGCTATCCAGGTTTAAATTATGATGATATTTGTGAAATATGTTTTCATATTAAAGAGTTTTTAAAGTAAAATATAAATAAACTTATTATGCTTGAAATAATTGAATTAAATAATAATAATTACAAAAGCTTAATTGCATTCCTTCAAAAAAATAAAGAATCATATACCTTTTTTCATCCTCATATTTTTGAAAACTCAGTAGTTGAAAAAATAATAAAAAACAAGAAAAAAGATTTTTATTGCTTATTGACACTCAATAATATTGTTATTGGTTATGGAATGCTAAGAGGTATGGACGAAGGTTATAAAATACCTAGTTTAGGAATTTTAGTTGATAATGATTACAGAAGTAAAGGTTTAGGTAATTTATTAATCAATTATCTTCACGTATGGTGTAAAATTAATGATTATAGTAAGGTAAGAATTAAGGTATATAAACATAATAAAAATGCTGTTAATTTCTATCTCAAATCAGGTTATACATTGGTAGATGGTAATGAAAATGAATACATCGGGACTAAAATAATAATCTAATAAATAATTATTTATCCGTTTCCAAATGATTCAATCATTTTATTATAAATTATCTAACAACATTAAATTTCATTATTTATATATGATAATACAATTAATATTAATACAGGGATGAATATTCTATATTATATACCATATATTTCCAAAGAGGATGGAGGAATATACCAATATTCACTTGCAGTTCTAGAATCACTTAAAAATAATTTAGAAAATAATTATTATATTTTTCATTTAAAAAGTAATACTGAAATTGAAGAGATAGTAAAAAATCACAAGAACTTATTTTTAGTTGGAAGAGGGAAAACTAAAGAAAATCTGTTTTTCTTCTTTCTCAGAAATTTTTTAAAAACATTATTTGTTGTATTTCAAACATTAAAAATAAATATTAAAATAAAACAGATTTCAACAATAAGACATTTATTAAAGAAATATGATATTGATATTATTCATAGCCCTTTTCAGGCTATTCCTGAAAACTGTAATATTCCATTAATCTCAACAATGCATGATGTACAGGAATTACATTTTCCTGAGTTTTTTACTCCCAAACAAAGAATCCAAAGATCGATGAATGCAAAATTAATAATAGAAAATTCAGATGCAGTAATTGTAAGTTATGATCATATTAAAAAGGATATAGTTAAATTATTCAATAAACCTGATTCTAAAGTTCATGTTGTTTTTGAAAATCTTTCTGATTTTTGGTTTAATAAATTTCTAAATAAAAAAATTAAATACGAATTACCCAAAGGTATCAATCCTTATGAATTCATACTTTATCCTGCTGCAACATGGGAACATAAAAATCATTTAAATTTAATTAAAGCAATTAAAAAATTAAAATCCAAAGGAATTAATACCCAATTAATTTGTACAGGAACTAAAACATCTTTCTACTATAAAATAAAAGAAATAGTAATTTCCGAAAATTTAGAAAACGACATTCATTTCATCGGAATAGTTACAGATAAACAATTATTTGATTTATATACAAACAGTTTAGGAGTAGTAATTCCAACACTTTATGAAGCTGGTAGCTATATATTAATGGAAAGTATTTTATTAAACGTTCCTGTAATATGCTCAAATGTAACTTCACTTCCTGAAACTATGAATAATAATGAATACATTTTTAATCCTTTCGATATTAATGACATATCTGCAAAACTTGAATTATTATTAACAAACAATGAATATAGAAAAAATAGTATACAAAATTCTATTTCGGTTAAGCATAATATTATGAAAAATGATCTTGCATTTAAATTTAATAATATTTATAAAGAAATAATGGGATATTACCATTGAATTCAACAAATCAATCACAATTTATCATGCTAATATTATATGAATATTCTATATTTTATACCATATATATCAAAAAAAGACGGGGGTATTTATCAATACTCATTATCTTTATTAGAATCATTATCAGTTGATACCCAAAATAATTATTATATATATCATTTAACTCAAAATCCTGAAATAGAAGAAATTATTAAAAACAAAAGAAACTTTTTTCATGTAGGGATAGGCAAGACAAAAGAAAATGTTATATATTTCATTATTAGAAATTTATTTAAAGTAATTGATGCAATACTTATATTTTACAGATACAATATTAAATTACCCAAAATATCACCATTAATTAATATTTTAAAAGGATATAAAATAGATATAATTCATTGTCCCTTTCAGGCAATTCCTGAGAATGTACATAACATCCCTGTTATTTCAACTATGCATGATGTACAGGATTTACATTTTCCATCATTTTTCACACCTGAACAACGGGTGCAAAGAGCAATAAATTCTGAAAATATTATATCAAATTCTGATACTGTAATTGTGAGCTATCAACACATAAAAAGTGATATTATAAAATATTTTAATAAACCCGAAGATAAAGTTCAGATACTTAAAATAAGTGTAAAAAATTTATGGTTTAAACCATTTATTGGTAAAGAAATACAAAGTGATTTAATTAACAATATTCCTGAAAATTATATTTTATATCCAGCAATAACATGGAAGCATAAAAATCATATCAACCTTATCAAAGCAATTAAAATATTAAAAGATAAAGGCAGAAAAGTAAATCTTCTTTGTACTGGTGGAAAAACAAAATTTTATCAGGATATAAGTGATATGATTAAATCATTAAAATTAGAAGAAAATATATCTTTTCTTGGAATTGTTAATAACGAAGATTTATACAATTTATATATTAATAGTAAGGGTGTAGTGATTCCGACTTTCTATGAAGCTGGCAGTTATGTTTTAATGGAAAGTATTATTCTAAATATTCCTGTAATTTGCTCAAATGTTACTTCTCTTCCTGAAACAATCGAAAATGAAGATTATATTTTCGATCCATATAATATCGATGAAATTGCAAATAAAATTGAATTATTATTATTTGATGAAAATTTCAGAAAGTCTAATATTCAAAACTCCAAAAGAATAGCTGTTGAAAATACTAATGATGAATTATTAACAAATTTATTTAAAATATATCATAAATTAATATACAAACAAGTTCAATAACATACTAATTATTTTTTATAATTAACTTTAAATATTTATTACTACATAAAATAGAATGAAATGTAAAATTTGTAAAGAAAAATCCATAGAGATTTTTGAAGCTAAAATATTAAGTAAATATATTATAAAATACTATAAATGTACTAATTGCCATTTCATTCAAACTGAAGAAGTTTTTTGGATAAAAGAATCATATAATAATGCTATAACAGATTCAGACATTGGATACGTAACCCGAAATTTAATGTATAGTGAAATAGTCACTTGCATAATTAATTATATATTTAAAAAAGAAGCAAAATTTATAGATTATGGTGGAGGTTATGGATTGTTTGTAAGACTGATGAGAGATCAGGGTTTTGATTTTTACTGGCAGGATTTATACTGTAAAAATATATTTGCCAATAATTTTAGGTTAACTGATATAAATAAAAACATAAAATTTGAACTTCTTACTGCATTTGAGGTTTTTGAGCATTTAAACTCACCTATGGAAGAAATTAAAAAAATGTTTAATTATACAGATTCTATTCTATTCGTTACAGAATTACAACCACACAATGATATTAAAAATGTTTCTGATTGGTGGTATTTTTCACCTGAATTTGGACAGCACATATCTTTTTATAGTTTAAAAACATTAGAAATAATTTCAGATAATTTATGTTGTAACCTTTATACTGATAAGTGTAATATTCATTTATTAACAAAGAAGAAACTAAATTATAATCTGATCAAATATATTTCTATTTATTATAATATTAAAAACAAGTTGTTATCCAGATATTTTCAAAACAAAAATAGTCTTCTGAAAAAAGACTTCGAAATGCTAAAGAATCAAATATAACTTTAAAATAAATCTACCTTAATCCTCTTCTATCATCTGTGGAAAAATAAGAAACTCCATTTTTTTCTTGGAATCCATAATTTCAGACCATTTTTCAGTATTAAATGAAAAGCTTACAACAGATGAAGTTGGTAAATTATCCGTTAC